>NZ_LXEU01000013.1 GCF_001654985.1 Kluyvera georgiana ATCC 51603 | reverse complement strand
TAACCAGCTGCTTAGTGTGAAGTGATTCACGTTTGCCGTCTCAGTGGGTGCGCATTATAGGGAACTTTGTTTTTTGCACAACCCCTTTTCTCAACTTTTTTTCTAAGTGTCGTTTTTTCACACTTTTCGCTCTGTAAGTATGCAATTTGCTTAATTTTTGAGATGAGAAACCCCAGGATTGGGCCGATAATGAGAAAGAATCCCACCATGACACCGTTTTAATGAGGTAAACATGTCTGCCGTTCTACGCCGCTATAAAGATTTATTCCCCGTCATCGGCAAACGCGTGATGATTGACCCCACCTGCGCAATCATCGGCGACGTTCGTCTGGCGGATGATGTCAGCATCTGGCCACTGGTTGCCGCGCGCGGCGACGTGAACTATATCCAGATTGGCGCACGCAGCAATATTCAGGATGGTAGCGTGCTCCATGTGACACATAAGTCAGCCAGGAACCCGGAAGGTAATCCGCTAATCGTCGGTGAAGACGTTACCGTTGGCCATAAAGTGATGCTGCACGGCTGCACCATCGGTAATCGGGTATTGGTCGGGATGGGTTCGATACTGCTGGATGGCGCGGTCGTTGAAGACGATGTCATGATTGGCGCGGGCAGCCTGGTGCCGCAGCATAAACGCCTCGAAAGCGGATACCTTTATCTGGGCAGCCCGGTAAAACAGATTCGACCGCTAAAAGAGGCCGAAATCGAGGGATTACGTTATTCGGCCAATAACTATGTGAAATGGAAAGATGACTATCTGGATCAGGACAGCCAGACCCAACCCTGAGCGTCTTCCTGCCGATCGCGAATCAGATCGCTGGCTTCTTCTTCAAGATCCCAGCGATTCTCGCTAAACAACGCGAGCCATTGCTGCGGGTTATCGCCGCCAAAGCGGCGAGTCATCGTTTCTGCACTTAATGCACACGTTAGCTGCATACCGTTCACCAGCACAGGAAAACAAATGGCTTCGAGATCGGCACGCCACTCTTCGCGGTCGGGAAACTGGATCGCCTGATTCATACGCCCAGCTCACGTTTGAGGGAGGCGATCACCGGTTCAACATCCGGCAAAACCCCGTGCCACAGTAAAACGGCGTGCGCCGCCTGCCCCACCAGCATCCCCAATCCATCAGCATAGCGTTTTACACCATGCTGGATGCACCAGGACAGAAAGGCCGTATTGCCCTGCTGATAAAACATGTCATAGCAACATACCTGCGGGCCCACCAGTGAAGCGGGAATAAGCGGCATCTCACCAGAAATGCCGCTGGAGGTGGCATTAATGATCAAATCGAACTCGTATCCTTCAAGCTCACACATCGGCTGCGCGCTGACGCTGCCGGTATGACGAAACAGTTCCGCGAGAGTCTGCGCCCGCGCATGAGTCCGATTGGTAAGGGTGACGCGACAATCCAGCGACAGCAATGGCAACAGCACGCCGCGCGCCGCGCCGCCTGCGCCAATCAGCAGGACGCGATAGCCGGGCTTAATCAGCCCAAGTCGTTCGAGGTCGCTCAATAGCCCAATACCATCGGTGTTGTCACCAAGGATTCGTCCATCATCAAGGCGTTTAAGCGTATTTACCGCCCCCGCCAGAGCCGCACGTTCGGTGAGTTCATCGGCACGTGAGAAAGCCTCTTCTTTAAAAGGCACCGTCACATTCGCCCCTTTACCGCCCTGCTGGAAAAAAGCCTCCAGCGTCGCAACGAAACCATCCAGCGGCGCCAGCATGCGACCATACGGATGTACGATGTTCAGCTGCTCGGCAAACTGTTGATGGATGAACGGTGATTTGCTGTGGGCAATCGGGTTACCAAAAACGACGTAGCTTTCCATCAGTTATCCCTGGCGAAAACGTTCGCCCGTTAAGGCATCAAGAATCTCTGACGGATTCATCCGCCCCCCCGTTGGCGCATCCACGATCGGAAAATTGTCGCCAAACTGCGCGAGCACTTCCGCCGTGGTTCGGCAAGGAGGCAGGCCAGTCAGGTTCGCGCTGGTCGACACCAAAGGTTTGCCATAGGCCTGGCAGAGCTCAATAACTACCGGATGATCGGTGACGCGAACGGCCAGCGAGTTAAAGCGGCCGGTCAGCCAGGCGGGAGTCGTTGGCTTCGCGGGGAAGACAAACGTCACCGGCCCGGGCCAACGCGCGAAGACCGTGGCACGCTGCTCATCGGTCAACTGACTGTCGTCAATATAAGGTTGAAGTTGTTCGAAGCTCGCGGCAATCAGGATCAGCCCCTTTTCTACCGGACGCTGTTTTAACGCCAGCAGCCGCATTACCGCTTCTTCACTGTCAGGATCGCAACCCACGCCAAACACGGCTTCGGTTGGATAGGCGATGACTTCTTTATTATTCAGAGCAATAACCGCACGCTGCACGGCCTCTGATGGCAGGTTTTTATTCACTGATTTGTTTCGCCGGAACCGGCTTTCCACATTGTTTACTGGCACAAAAACGCTTTACGCCCTGCGCCGTTTTCTTTTCGATAAGCAGCGGGTAGTGGCACTCGGGGCACTCCCCCGCAACCGGTGTGAAGTTAATGACGAACTGACATTCCGGGTAACGATCGCAGGAATGAAAGGTTTTACCGTAACGCGAACGGCGCTGCACCAGATGCCCTTGCTGGCAGGCGGGGCAGGCAATCGCAGTTTCATCCGGTTTATCAATAACCTCAGTATGTTCACATTCTGGATACTGACTGCATCCAATGAACATACCAAAGCGCCCCTGACGCAGCACCATTACGGCACCACACCTGGGACACATCTGCCCCTCCAGAATTTTAACGATATGACCGTCCGCCTGACTTTTCAGGGGACGAACGTAGTCGCATTCCGGATAATGGGAACAGCCAAGAAACGGCCCGTGTTTACCGGACCGTATGACTAATTCGGCCCCGCACTGCGGGCAGGGCTCGTGTTTAGGCACCGAAAACAGTGCTGATTTGACCATAACAACTCTTGATGCCACAAAATGATTTAATGCAGCATACCTTCATTCGTCTCGAAGAGTAATTCTTCCATTTGTTGATACGCGTTTTCACAGCCCGGAAGATTGAACAGAACCATCAAAATGACCCATTTCAGCTCTTCCAGCTCAAACTCTGCGGTATCCAGAGCCATCACGCGCTCAATAACCATTTCCCGCGTTTCGAGGTTCAGCACCTGAATCTGCTCCAGGAATAACAGGAACCCTCGGCAGCTTGCATCCAGACGCTGGCTCTCCTCCTGTGTGAAAATACGTACAGAGAGAGGATCGGATGCTAGCTGCATCGGTTCTACGAGGCCTTCCTGATAGTCGGCGAGCTTTTCCAGCCATATTAGCGCGTTGAAGATATCTTCACGTTCGAACCCCGCATCGGTAAGATCCCGAGTCAGTTTGTCCTGATCTACGCGCATGTCTGTTTCGTTATGGATGTAGGTCTCAAACAAATACATTAGTACGTCGAACATGGCCTGCCCTCCTTAATCGGACATAGCCGCCGGGTACAGCTGCGATCCATCCTGCTAACTCCAGTTCAAGTAGCTGGGCCACGGTCACTGGCACAGGTTGGCCGGCACGTTCAGCGACGACGTCAACAGGTGTTACCTCATCTCCTACGTTAGCCAGGAGCTCAGGAAATGGCAATGCTACGGATTCCTTATCTGCACAATAATTTGCCATTTCTGCTCGTTCGGACAAATGTCTGTTTAATCCCGGGAAAAGCACCAGAATATCCTCAGGCTCCGTGACGGCGATCGCGCCTTGTTTGATAAGCCAATGCGGCCCCTCCATACCCGGATGACCAAGCGGCCCGGGGATAGCGAACACTTCGCGCCCCTGTTCAAGCGCACAACGAGCCGTCACCAGCGAACCGCTTCGCAGCGCGGCTTCCACAACCAGTACGCCGCGACTTAACCCACTGATAATGCGGTTACGCCGCGGGAAATGGTAAGGCGCGGGCGTCGCCATAAGCGGGAATTCTGACACCAGCGCCCCGCCGTGTTCCACAATACTTTGCGCCAGTGACCGATGTCGGTAGGGATAGATATGATTCAGCCCGCTGCCGAGGACCGCAATCGTGCTGCCACCCGCCTGCAACGCCCCCCGATGGGCAACACCATCGATGCCTAACGCCAGGCCGCTGGTAATCGTGATGCCGAGTTTCGCCAGCGATTCACACAAATAGCGCCCCCAACGCTCACCGTACAGAGAGTGATGCCGGCTCCCGACAACGGCGAGCTGTGGGGAATGCAACAATGCCAGATTCCCGCGGACGCACAATACCGCCGGGTAATCGCTAATGGCGCGAAGCGGTTCCGGGTACAAGGGCGAATCCGCAAATAAAAGATGGTTGTCTGATTCCGCCAGCCAACGGTTGGCGGCCTCCATCTCGGCGGGTGAAAACGCGAAAAAACGTTCGGCCTGCTTAATGCTGAAGCCCAAAACGTAGAGCATTTGATGTGTAATGCGAGTTTCCTGACGCAGCGCAGACAGCGCGTGCAACATGCCATCGCCATACAAATCATTCACCTTTAACAAACGAAAGGCGAGTTCCTCGGGTGACATCCTTTCCCCCTTGCCACAGGCGGCATTAGCAATCTTTGCGATTGGTCAGTGACTCTGTCAATTAGAGGGGGTTTTGTCTAGAATAGAGGTAATAATCTTTCCTACTCCTGAACAGAACTCTGGATATTTATGGCAGTTTTGCAAGTATTACATATCCCGGACGAGCGCCTTCGCAAAGTCGCCGCGCCGGTAAAAGAAGTGAATGACGAAATCCAGCGTATCGTGGACGATATGTTCGAAACCATGTACGCCGAAGAGGGCATTGGTCTGGCGGCAACCCAGGTCGATATCCATCAGCGTATTATCGTTATCGATGTCTCTGAGAATCGTGACGAACAGCTGGTGCTGATCAACCCGGAACTGCTGGAAAAAGACGGCGATACCGGCATTGAAGAAGGCTGCCTGTCCATCCCGGAACAGCGGGCGCTGGTTCCTCGTGCCGAACGCGTGAAAATTCGCGCCATTGGCCGTGATGGTAACCCCTTCGAGCTGGAAGCGGACGGCCTGCTGGCAATTTGCATTCAGCATGAAATGGACCACTTAGTCGGTAAGCTGTTTATCGATTATCTGTCGCCGTTAAAGCAGCAACGTATTCGTCAGAAAGTTGAAAAACTGGATCGCCTGAACGCGCGTGCCTAAGGATAAGGATTAACGTGTCAGATTCCCTACGTATTATTTTTGCGGGTACTCCTGATTTTGCAGCGCGTCATCTTGACGCGCTGTTGTCGTCTGAGCACCAGCTAGTCGGCGTATTTACCCAGCCAGACCGCCCTGCCGGTCGCGGTAAGAAGCTGATGCCAAGCCCGGTAAAAGTGTTGGCGGAAGAAAAAGGCATTCCGGTCTTTCAGCCAGCCTCGCTGCGTCCTGAAGAAAATCAGAAGCTGGTCGCGGATCTACAGGCCGACGTCATGGTCGTGGTCGCTTATGGGCTTCTCCTGCCGAAAGCCGTGCTGACTATGCCGCGCCTTGGGTGCATTAACGTTCACGGTTCTCTGCTCCCACGCTGGCGCGGCGCTGCGCCAATTCAGCGCTCGCTGTGGGCGGGTGACAGCGAAACCGGCGTGACCATCATGCAAATGGACGTGGGTCTGGATACCGGCGATATGCTGCATAAGCTCTCCTGCCCAATTACCCCAGACGACACCAGCGCCAGCCTTTACGATAAGCTGGCTGAACTTGGCCCGCAGGGCCTACTGCACACGCTGCATTTGCTGGCAACCGGCACGGCGACACCTGAAGTGCAGGATGAAGCTCTGGTTAGCTATGCAGAGAAGCTGAGCAAAGAAGAAGCCCGTGTTGACTGGACGCTCAGCGCCGCTCAGCTGGAACGCTGCATTCGTGCCTTTAATCCGTGGCCGATGAGCTACATCGTTATCGACGAGCAGCCGGTTAAAATCTGGCAAGCTTCGGTGATTGATAAACCCACAGGCGCCGAGCCGGGGACCATCCTCGAAGCCACCCGCCAGGGTATTCAGGTCGCGACTGGCGACGGCATCCTCAATCTTCTCTCGCTGCAACCCGCGGGTAAGAAGGCCATGAGCGCTCAGGATCTGCTTAACTCACGCCGGGAGTGGTTCGAGCCCGGAAACCGTCTACTCTGACGGTTGACACCTTTTTAAAGCCCGGAGTCTCCGGGCATTTTTATTTTTACGGTTATGAAAAAACATCTTAATTTACGCAGTATGGCGGCCCAGGCCGTTGAACAGGTCGTCGAAAAGGGGCAGTCGTTAAGCAATGTGCTGCCCGCCATGCAGCAAAAAGTGGCCGATAAAGACAAAGCGCTGCTTCAGGAGCTGTGCTTCGGCGTGCTGCGCACCCTTTCCCAGCTTGAGTGGATGATCCAACAGCTGATGGAACGCCCGATGACGGGCAAACAGCGCACCGTCCATTACCTGATCATGGTGGGCTTCTACCAGCTGCTGCATACCCGTATTCCACCTCATGCCGCACTGGCGGAAACCGTTGAAGGCGCCGTCGTCATTAAGCGTCCACAGCTGAAAGGGCTGATCAACGGCGTACTGCGTCAGTTCCAGCGCCGTCAGGAAGAACTGCTCGCTGAATTCGCGCAAAGTGATTTGCGCTTCCTTCACCCTTCCTGGCTGGTAAAACGCATTAGAGCGGCCTATCCGCAGCAGTGGGAAAGCATCCTTGAGGCCAATAACCAGCGCCCGCCGATGTGGCTGCGCGTCAACCGCACTCACCACTCGCGCGACGCCTGGCTTGATCTGCTCACAGAAGCCGGTATGACGGGTTTCCCGCATGCTGACTACCCGGATGCGGTGCGTCTGGAAACGCCAGCGCCTGTACACGCCCTCCCTGGTTTTGACGAAGGTTGGGTGACCGTTCAGGATGCTTCCGCTCAAGGATGCGTAAACTACCTGCTGCCGGAAGACGGCGAGCAAATCCTTGACCTGTGTTGTGCGCCGGGCGGTAAAACCACGCACATTCTCGAAGTTGCCCCGCAGGCCGACGTATTGGCCGTCGACGTTGATGAAAAACGTCTGTCACGCGTGTATGACAACCTGAAGCGGCTGGGTATGAAAGCGACGGTGAAACAGGGTGATGGTCGTTATCCTGAACAATGGTGCAGCGATCGGCAGTTCGATCGTATCCTGCTGGACGCGCCGTGTTCCGCAACAGGGGTGATTCGTCGCCACCCGGACATTAAATGGCTCCGTCGCGACCGTGATATTGCCGAGCTGGCACAGCTGCAGGCCGAGATCCTCAACGCAATCTGGGCACACCTGAAGCCAGGTGGTACGCTGGTGTACGCCACTTGTTCCATTCTGCCGGAAGAAAACCAGCAGCAAATTGCCGCGTTTCTCTCCCGCACGCCGGATGCCGAACTGCACGAAACCGGTACGCCAGAGCAGCCAGGCCAACAGAATTTACCAGGTGCCGAAGAAGGCGATGGTTTCTTCTACGCTAAGCTAATCAAAAAGTGATGAAATAACGGGTCGCAACTGATGAAAATTATCATTCTGGGCGCCGGACAAGTCGGCGGTACGCTGGCGGAAAACCTGGTCGGGGAAAACAACGACATCACGATCGTTGACACTAACGGCGAGCGCTTGCGCAGCCTGCAGGATAAATTCGACCTCCGCGTGGTACAAGGCCACGCCTCTCACCCTCGCGTTCTGCGTGAAGCCGGTGCCGACGATGCCGATATGCTGGTCGCGGTTACCAGTTCGGATGAAACCAATATGGTCGCCTGCCAGGTGGCCTACTCGTTATTCAATACGCCAAACCGTATTGCACGAATCCGCTCACCGGACTACGTACGCGACGCCGATAAGCTCTTTCACAGCGATGCCGTACCGATCGATCATCTGATCGCGCCTGAGCAATTGGTTATCGACAACATCTACCGGCTGATTGAGTATCCCGGCGCGCTGCAGGTGGTGAACTTCGCAGAAGGTAAAGTCAGCCTGGCTGTGGTGAAGGCTTACTACGGCGGTCCGCTAGTGGGTAATGCGCTCTCAACGATGCGTGAGCATATGCCGCACATTGATACCCGCGTGGCGGCGATTTTCCGCCATGACCGCCCGATTCGCCCGCAGGGTTCTACTATTGTCGAAGCCGGTGATGAAGTGTTCTTTATCGCCGCATCACAGCATATTCGCGCGGTAATGAGTGAGCTACAACGTCTGGAGAAACCTTACAAGCGCATCATGCTGGTTGGCGGTGGTAACATCGGTGCGGGGCTAGCACGCAGGCTGGAAAAAGATTACAGCGTGAAGCTGATTGAGCGTAATCAACAGCGAGCGGCCGAACTGGCAGAGAAACTGCAAAACACCATCGTCTTCTTTGGCGATGCCTCGGATCAAGAGCTGTTGGCTGAAGAGCATATTGATCAGGTCGATCTATTTATTGCCGTCACCAACGATGACGAAGCCAATATCATGTCGGCGATGCTGGCTAAGCGGATGGGTGCCAAGAAAGTGATGGTGTTGATCCAACGCCGCGCTTATGTCGATCTGGTCCAGGGCAGCGTGATCGACATTGCGATCTCTCCGCAGCAGGCCACCATCTCCGCGCTACTGAGCCACGTGCGTAAAGCGGATATCGTGGGCGTTTCATCGCTCCGCCGCGGTGTTGCTGAAGCCATCGAAGCCGTCGCACACGGCGATGAAAGTACTTCGCGCGTGGTTGGCCGAGTGATTGACGAAATTAAACTGCCTCCAGGCACCATTATTGGTGCGGTGGTGCGCGGAAATGACGTCATGATTGCTAATGACAATTTGCGTATTGAACAAGGCGATCACGTCATTATGTTCCTGACCGATAAAAAATATATTTCCGACGTCGAACGCCTGTTCCAGCCCAGTCCTTTCTTCCTTTAATTTCCCAAAGGCGCTCAATAGAGCGCTTTTTTATTAACCTTCTATTATTTAAGGGTTAATTAATACCTTCATATTTATTATCACTAATGGAAATTAAATAAACATTTGTTAAACTTATAAACGTCAGCTAGCACAAGGGAGAATAAAATGAGCATTATTAAAGAGTTTCGCGAATTCGCGATGCGAGGAAATGTTGTCGATTTGGCAGTGGGTGTCATTATTGGTGCGGCGTTTGGTAAGATTGTGTCGTCTTTAGTGGCGGACATTATCATGCCACCGCTGGGGCTATTAATTGGTGGGATTGATTTCAAACAGTTTGCCGTCACGCTACGTGATGCGCAGGGTGATATCCCTGCCGTCGTGATGCATTACGGCGTATTCATCCAGAACGTCTTTGATTTTATCATTGTTGCCTTCGCCATCTTTATGGCGATTAAGCTGATGAATAAACTCAATCGTAAGAAAGAAGAACCTGCGGCCGCACCGGCGCCGACAAAAGAAGAAGTGCTGCTATCCGAAATTCGCGATCTGCTGAAAGAACAAAACAACCGTTCGTAATCAGGCGACAGAAAGCAGAAAGCCAGTGGTAAAAAAGCGTATCGCTTGTTTGCCACTGGCCTCCCGACCATATTGTTTACCGTGTTTTTCCTTCCGTAAATAGCTACCTTTCCCTTTCTTATTTTTCTCAACGCGCTGACGAAACAGCGGGTCATGCAACAGCGCCTCGATGGCATTATCTTTTATCTGCCCCTTCGTATGCTGATAGCGGCTCATAACGATCTCCTGATTAGGTTAATGACACGCGGCGAGTGTAGACCTCATTGTGTAAAAATTCAACGGCGATTTTACGATGCACCGGCCCCCTGCTCGAGGATCCCAAGTATCGAACAAAACTCACTGCTGTGAGCGGTTCCACAACAAGCATCATTGAGCTGTTTAAGCGCACGCTGCATCGACTGAAGTTCTTCAATACGCGACTCAACTTCGCTGAGCCTCGCCTGGACGATGCTTTTTGATTCCTGACAGGTATGGTGCTCCGGATCCACACGGATCGAAAGCAGTTCGCGGATCGACTCAAGGGTAAAACCAAGCTGACGTGCGTAGCGAATAAACTTCAGGCGCTGAAGATCGTCCGCCGTGTACAGACGAAAGCCGCCTTCTGTACGCACGTCGTGACTCATCATCTGCTGCTTTTCATAATAACGGACGGTGTCAGGGGTGACGCCAGCCAGTTTAGACAGTTCGCCAATCCGGTACATTACTACTCCTCGTTGATTTTTTGCATCAGCTTTTCCGCATAATCGCCGCGCAGAAAGTCGGTATTGATACCAGCCTGTTGGAGTTTGAGCTCTAACAGCGTTAATCGACGGCTTAGTTCCTGGTAGCGAACATCTTCACGGCGAATACCTTTCAGGATATCCGCCAGCGCTATCGCCTCTTTGCGTTGTTCAAGCTCTGGTGGCAGGCATCCGGCATTCTTTAATAGCCTGTAACCAGAGCGTAGCTCTTCAGGAACAGCGGAGTCATCATCAAGCACGAGTGGCTCGCCCTGCCCCGGAAGATTGTCAAACTCACCTCGGCACAGTGCGTCGGTAATATGACGCTCAGCCCACTGGTCCAGTAACCACATGACAACACTCCGCTGAATTGAACAGAAAGAATACGGCTATTGTAGATAGGATGGGGGAAGAGGGGATATAAAAAAACCCGCCGAGGCGGGTTTTTTTATTTTACTGCAAATTACTCTGCAGCTGCTTCTGCTTTCGGCTCAGCACGATCAACCAGCTCGATGTATGCCATCGGCGCGTTGTCGCCTGCACGGAAGCCACACTTCAGAATGCGAGTGTAACCACCGGTACGGCTCGCGAAACGCGGGCCCAGCTCGTTAAACAGTTTTGCCACGATCTCGTTATCACGAGTACGGGCGAATGCCAGACGACGATTAGCAACGCTATCAGTCTTGGCAAGAGTAATCAGCGGCTCAACTACGCGACGCAGTTCTTTCGCTTTAGGCAGGGTCGTCTTGATGATTTCATGACGAACCAGTGAACCTGCCATGTTGCGGAACATAGCCTGGCGATGGCTGCTGTTGCGGTTCAGTTGACGACCACTCTTACGATGGCGCATGACCTTATCCTTCTCAGTAAAACCTTAACCTGTGATCCGGTTACTCGTCAGCAATGCTTGCCGGCGGCCAGTTTTCCAGGCGCATGCCCAGAGACAGACCACGGGAAGCCAGCACGTCTTTAATCTCGGTAAGAGATTTTTTACCCAGGTTAGGCGTCTTAAGAAGCTCAACCTCGGTACGCTGTACCAGATCACCGATATAGTGGATAGCTTCTGCCTTGAGGCAGTTAGCAGAGCGGACAGTCAATTCCAGATCGTCAACAGGGCGCAGCAGGATCGGATCGAATTCTGGTTTCTCTTCTTTCACTTCCGGCTGACGTACATCACGTAAGTCAACGAAAGCTTCCAGTTGTTCTGCCAGGATGGTTGCCGCACGACGAATCGCCTCTTCAGGATCGATTGTGCCGTTGGTTTCCATTTCGATGACCAGCTTGTCCAGGTCGGTACGCTGTTCTACACGCGCTGCTTCAACATTGTAGGCAATACGCTCTACAGGGCTGTAGCAGGCGTCGACCAACAGACGGCCGATCGGGCGCTCATCTTCTTCCGAATGAATTCGGGCAGAAGCCGGCACATAACCGCGACCGCGCTGAACTTTGATACGCATGCTGATAGCTGCGTTCTCATCGGTCAGGTGGCAGATCACGTGCTGCGGCTTGACGATTTCGACATCCCCATCATGGGTGATATCGGCTGCAGTCACAGGGCCAATGCCAGATTTATTCAAGGTAAGAATAACTTCATCTTTACCCTGAACTCTCACCGCCAGCCCTTTCAGGTTGAGCAGGATTTCAAGGATATCTTCCTGAACGCCTTCTTTGGTGCTGTACTCATGAAGTACACCATCAATCTCAACCTCGGTCACCGCGCAACCCGGCATCGATGAGAGCAGAATACGGCGCAGTGCGTTACCCAGAGTATGGCCAAAGCCACGCTCTAAAGGCTCAAGGGTCACCTTGGCGTGCGTCGAACTCACTTGCTCGATATCTACCAGGCGCGGTTTTAGAAACTCTGTCACAGAACCCTGCATTGTGTCCTCTCTTTGGTACTAAGCTTTACTTGGAGTAAAGCTCGACGATCAGGTGTTCGTTAATGTCCGCAGACAGATCAGAACGCTCAGGCTGACGCTTGAACGTGCCTTCCATCTTGCCAGCATCAACTTCCAGCCAGGTTGGCTTTTCACGCTGTTCAGCCAGCTCCAGAGCGGCTTTAACGCGAGATTGCTTTTTCGCTTTCTCACGGATGCTAACAACGTCATTCGCTTTAACCTGATAAGAAGCGATGTTAACAACACGACCGTTTACCATGATTGCTTTATGGCTAACCAGCTGGCGTGCTTCAGCACGAGTGGCGCCAAAGCCCATACGGTATACTACGTTGTCCAGACGACCTTCCAGCAGAGCCAACAGGTTTTCACCGGTGTTGCCTTTCAGACGTGCTGCTTCTTTGTAATAGTTACGGAACTGACGCTCCAGCACGCCGTAAATACGACGAACTTTCTGCTTTTCACGCAACTGCACACCATAGTCAGACAGACGCGGTTTACGCGCACCGTGCTGGCCAGGAGCTTGTTCAATTTTACACTTGGTATCGATCGCGCGAACGCCAGACTTAAGGAATAAGTCGGTGCCCTCACGACGGCTCAGCTTGAGCTTAGGACCCAAATATCTTGCCATTTTCTTTCTCCAACAAACCTGGAAAACGAAGCGTTATACGCGACGTTTCTTCGGCGGACGACAACCGTTATGAGGGATCGGAGTCACATCAGTAATGTTAGTGATGCGGAAACCAGCGGCGTTCAGAGCACGAATAGTAGATTCGCGGCCTGGACCCGGACCTTTAACCATAACTTCCAGATTCTTGATGCCGTATTCTTTAACGGCGTCAGCGCAACGCTCTGCTGCAACCTGAGCTGCAAACGGAGTGGATTTACGCGAACCACGGAAACCGGAACCACCGGCTGTTGCCCAACCCAGCGCGTTACCCTGACGATCGGTAATGGTAACGATGGTGTTGTTGAAAGAAGCATGGATATGAGCCACGCCGTCAGAGACTTGCTTTCTTACACGTTTACGTGCACGAATTGGTGCCTTTGCCATTATTCAATCACCCCGATTATTTCTTGATCGGTTTGCGCGGACCCTTACGGGTACGTGCGTTGGTCTTAGTACGCTGACCGCGCACTGGCAGACCACGACGATGACGCAAACCGCGATAGCAACCAAGATCCATCAGGCGCTTGATGCTCATGCTAATTTCACGGCGCAGATCACCTTCAACGACAAATTTGGCAACTTCGTCACGCAGCGTGTCGATTTGTCCTTCAGACAGCTCACTGATCTTAACATTTTCAGCGATACCCGCAGCAGCCAGGATGGCTTTAGAACGGGTCTTGCCGACGCCGTAGATCGAGGTTAACGCGATCACAGCATGTTTCTGATCAGGAATGTTAATGCCTGCTATACGGGCCACTATGCACTCCTACTATTTAATATGTACGCACCATGCTGAAAAGCCCGTTTTCAGGATACTCAAATGGAAACGTACAGACATACAAAAGATTGGCTGGCTAATCTAGCCAGCTCAACCCAACTTTGCAAGAAAAATATGCGAAAAAATCAGCCTTGGCGCTGTTTATGCTTCGGCTCGGCACTGCAAATCACACGGATGACACCATCACGCTTAACGATTTTGCAGTTACGGCATAATTTCTTGACGGAAGCACGAACTTTCATTTTTACTCTCCGTAACTTCTCAGACGACCATTTAGCGGCCGTAGCCTTTCAGGTTCGCCTTCTTCAATGCAGACTCGTACTGACTTGACATCATCAGAGTTTGCACTTGAGCCATAAAGTCCATAATCACGACAACAACGATCAGTAGCGATGTCCCACCGAAGTAGAACGGCACTTTCATTGCATCACGCATGAACTCCGGGATCAGGCAGATAAAAGTAATATACAGTGCACCAACGAGTGTCAGGCGAGTCATTACTTTATCGATATACTTCGCCGTTTGCTCTCCCGGACGAATTCCTGGTACAAATGCACCGGACTTCTTCAGGTTATCTGCTGTTTCACGCGGGTTGAAGACCAACGCCGTGTAGAAGAAACAGAAGAAGATGATTGCAGACGCATAGAGTAACACATAAAGCGGTTGCCCAGGCTGCAAATACAGCGAAATTGTTGTCAGCCAGTTCCAACCGGTACCGCCCCCGAACCATGACGCGATGGTCGCCGGGAACAGAATAATACTGGAAGCGAAGATTGCCGGGATTACCCCCGCCATATTCACTTTCAGCGGTAAATGTGTGCTCTGTGCAGCATAGACACGACGACCTTGCTGACGTTTCGCGTAGTTTACCACAATGCGGCGTTGACCACGCTCAACAAATACAACAAAGAACGTCACTGCAAACACTAATACTGCAACCAACAGCAACAGGAGGAAGTGCAGGTCGCCTTGACGCGCTTGCTCGATAGTATGGGCAATGGCTGGCGGGAGTCCCGCAACGATACCAGCGAAGATGATGATCGAGATACCGTTACCGATACCACGTTCAGTGATCTGTTCGCCGAGCCACATCAGGAACATTGTCCCTGTAACCAGACTCACAACAGCGGTGAAATAGAATGCAAAGCCTGGATTGATTACCAGGCCCTGCATACCAGGCATATTCGGCAGACCGGTAGCAATACCGATCGACTGGAATATCGCCAGCACCAGAGTACCGTAGCGGGTGTACTGGCTGATCTTACGACGACCAGACTCCCCTTCTTTCTTAATTTCCGCCAGCGTTGGGTGAACCACCGTCAGCAGCTGGATAATGATCGACGCCGAAATATACGGCATGATCCCCAGAGCAAAGATAGAAGCACGGCTGAGAGCACCACCAGAGAACATGTTAAACATCTCAATGATGGTGCCTCGCTGTTGCTCAAGCAGTTTGGCAAGTACAGCGGCATCAATACCAGGGATCGGAATAAAAGAGCCAATACGGAACACAATAAGCGCACCGATTACAAACAGCAGTCTGCGTTTCAGCTCGCCTAAGCCACCTTTGGCACTTTGAAAATCTAATCCCGGTTGTTTAGCCATCTGCTACTTATTCCTCGATTTTACCGCCAGCAGCTTCGATAGCAGCACGAGCGCCTTTAGTAACACGCAGGCCACGAACAGTTACCGGAGTAGAAACTTCGCCAGCCAGGATCACTTTTGCGAACTCGATCTGGACACCGATAATGTTAGCTGCTTTCAGCGTGTTCAGGTCAACAATACCGCCTTCCACTTTCGCCAGGTCAGACAGACGGACTTCCGCTGTGATCGCTGCTTTGCGAGAAGTGAAGCCGAATTTCGGCAGACGACGGTACAGAGGCATCTGACCACCCTCGAAACCACGACGTACGCCACCGCCAGAACGAGACTTCTGACCTTTGTGACCACGACCGCCGGTTTTACCGAGGCCAGAACCGATACCACGACCCAGACGGCGACCCGCCTTTTTAGAGCCTTCGGCCGGAGACAGAGTATTTAAACGCATCTCTTACTCCTCAACTTTAACCATGAAGTAAACCGCGTTGACCATACCACGAACAGCAGGAGTATCCTCGCGTTCTACGGTGTGACCAATACGACGCAGACCCAGGCCAAGCAGCGTTGCCTTGTGTTTCGGCAGACGACCGATTGCACTGCGGGTTTGAGTAATTTTAATAGTCTTTGCCATGGTTTATTTCCCCAGAATTTCTTCAACGGATTTACCACGCTTGGCAGCGACCATTTCCGGAGATTTCATATTTTCCAGGCCATCGATAGTTGCACGAACCACGTTGATCGGGTTAGTGGAACCATACGCTTTAGCCAGAACGTTACGAACCCCAGCGACTTCCAGAACGGCGCGCATTGCACCACCGGCGATGATACCGGTACCTTCGGAAGCCGGCTGCATGAATACACGAGAACCCGTGTGAGTACCCTTAACCGGGTGCTGCAGGGTGCCAGTATTCAGCGCGACGTTAATCATATTGCGACGGGCTTTTTCCATCGCTTTCTGGATCGCTGCTGGAACTTCACGCGCTTTACCGTAACCAAAACCAACGCGACCGTTACCATCGCCTACTACAGTCAGAGCTGTGAAGGAGAAAATACGACCACCTTTAACGGTTTTAGATACGCGGTTTACCGCGATCAGCTTTTCCTGCAGTTCGCCAGCTTGTTTTTCGATGTGAGCCATCTTACACCTCTACCTTAGAACTGAAGGCCAGCTTCACGGGCAGCATCTGCCAGTGCCTGGACACGACCATGATATTGGAACCCGGAACGGTCAAAGGACACATCTTTGATGCCTTTTTCCAGAGCGCGTTCAGCGACAGCTTTACCCACAGCTGCAGCAGCGTCTTTGTTACCGGTGTACTTCAGTTGTTCAGCGATAGCTTTTTCTACAGTAGAAGCAGCTACCAGAACTTCGGAACCGTTCGGTGCAATGACCTGTGCGTAAATATGACGCGGGGTACGATGTACCACCAGGCGAGTTGCACCCAGCTCCTGGAGCTTGCGGCGTGCGCGGGTCGCACGACGGATACGAGCAGATTTCTTATCCATAGTGTTACCTTACTTCTTCTTAGCCTCTTTGGTACGCACGACTTCGTCGGCGTAACGAACACCCTTGCCTTTATAAGGCTCAGGACGACGGTAGGCGCGCAGATCCGCTGCTACCTGGCCGATTACCTGCTTATCAGCGCCTTTCAGCACGATTTCAGTTTGAGTCGGACATTCAGCAGTAATACCTGCCGGCAGCTGATGCTCAACCGGGTGAGAGAAACCTAAAGACAGGTTTACCACGTTCCCTTTGACCGCTGCACGATAACCTACACCAACCAGCTGTAACTTCTTAGTGAAGCCTTCGGTAACACCGATAACCATTGCGTTCAGCAGGGCACGCGCGGTACCAGCCTGAGCCCAACCGTCTACGTAACCATCACGCGGACCGAAAGTCAGAGCATTATCTGCATGTTTAACGTCAACAGCATCGTTGAGAGTACGAGTCAGCTCGCCGTTTTTACCTTTGATCGTAATAACCTGACCGTTGATTTTTACATCAACGCCGGCAGGAACAACGACCGGTGCTTTAGCAACACGAGACATTTTTTCCTCCGATTAGGCTACGTAGCAGATAATTTCGCCACCAAGACCAGCCTGGCGCGCTGCACGATCAGTCATAACACCTTTAGAGGTAGAAACAACCGCGATACCCATGCCAGCCATAACCTTCGGCAGCTCGTCTTTACGCTTATAAATGCGCAGACCTGGGCGACTAACACGCTGAATGCTTTCTACAACAGCTTTACCCTGGAAATACTTAAGAGTCAGTTCCAGTTCCGGCTTGGTGTCGCCTTCAACTTTAAAATCTTCAATAAAACCTTCTTCCTTCAGCACGTTGGCAATTGCCACTTTCAGCTTGGAGGAAGGCATGGTGACCGCAGCTTTATTCGCGGCCTGACCGTTACGGATACGGGTCAGCATATCCGCGATCGGATCTTGCATGCTCATCTGTCTTTACTCCCGTGATTCAATTGGTAATTACCAGCTAGCCTTTTTCAAGCCCGGTACTTCACCGCGCATAGCGGCTTCACGAAGCTTAATACGGCTCAACCCGAACTTGCCCACATAGCCATGCGGACGACCTGTTTGACGGCAGCGTTTACGCTGACGAGACGGGCTGGAATCACGCGGCAGAGACTGCAGCTTGAGAACTGCGTTCCAACGATCTTCGTCGGTCGCGTTCACATCAGAGATAATAGCTTTCAGTTCAGCGCGTTTTGCGAAGTACTTATCAGCTAAAGCTACGCGCTTTACTTCGCGTGCTTTCATTGATTGCTTAGCCATTCAGTAACCCTACCTTACTTGCGGAACGGGAAGTCAAAGGCAGCCAGCAGAGCACGGCCTTCTTCATCAGATTTCGCAGTAGTGGTAATGGTAATATCCAAACCACGCACGCGGTCGACTTTATCGTAGTCGATCTCTGGGAAGATGATCTGCTCACGGACACCCATGCTGTAGTTACCACGACCGTCGAAAGACTTAGCGGACAAGCCACGGAAGTCACGGATACGTGGAACAGCAATAGTGATCAGGCGCTCAAAGAACTCCCACATGCGTTCGCCACGCAGAGTTACTTTACAGCCGATCGGATAGCCCTGACGGATTTTGAAGCCTGCAACTGATTTGCGTGCTTTGGTGATCAGCGGTTTTTGACCGGAGATTGCTGTCAGGTCAGCTGCTGCGTTATCCAGCAGTTTCTTGTCAGCGATCGCTTCACCAACACCCATGTTCAGGGTGATCTTCTCGACCCGAGGGACTTGCATGACAGAATTGTAGTTAAACTCAGACATGAGTTTAGCGACTACTTCGTCTTTGTAGTAATCATGCAGTTTCGCCATCGTACTACTCCAAATTACTTGATAGTTTCGCTGTTAGACTTGAAGAAACGGACTTTTTTGCCGTCTTCGAATCTAAAGCCTACACGGTCAGCCTTGCCGGTAGCCGCGTTGAAAAGTGCAATGTTAGAGATCTGAATAGCTGCTTCTTTCTCTACAATGCCGCCTGGTTGGTTCAGAGCCGGAACCGGCTTCTGGTGTTTCTTAACCAGGTTGATACCTTCAACGATGACCTTGCCGGAAGACAGGACATTCTTAACTTTACCGCGTTTACCTTTATCTTTACCGGTTAACACGATAACTTCGTCATCACGACGGATTTTAGCTGCCATGATTCGCTCCTTAGAGTACTTCTGGTGCCAGAGAGATAATTTTCATGAACTTCTCGTTACGAAGTTCACGAGTTACCGGCCCAAAAATACGCGTACCGATAGGCTGCTCGCTGTTATTGTTTAAAATAACGCATGCATTACCATCGAAGCGAATGACAGAACCGTCCGGGCGACGAACACCCTTCTTGGTGCGCACCACTACCGCCTTCAGCACATCACCTTTTTTGACCTTACCACGCGGAATTGCTTCCTTGATGGTGATCTTGATGATGTCGCCTACGCCTGCGTAGCGACGGTGCGAGCCACCCAGAACCTTGATACACATTACGCGACGTGCACCGGAGTTGTCGGCGACGTTCAGCATAGTCTGTTCTTGGATCATTTTAGTGCTCCGCTAATGTCAACTACTACTGAGACCCGAATTCAGGTCGTTAAAAAGCCCCATATCGAGGGCGCGGCATTATAACACCGCTTCAACGATAAGGGTAGAAAAAATAAACGGCTCATCGCTGAGCCGTTTATTCGTATCGAGAACGAGTACTGTATTACAGAACCGCTTTCTCTACAACGCGAACCAGCGTCCAGGATTTAGTCTTGGACAGCGGACGGCATTCGCGGATTTCAACCACGTCGCCCATGCCGCATTCGTTGTTCTCGTCATGTACGTGCAGTTTGGTCGTACGTTTGATGAATTTGCCGTATACCGGGTGTTTCACCATACGTTCGATAGCAACAACAATGGATTTCTCCATTTTTGCGCTAACTACGCGACCTTGCAGAGTACGGATTTTATCGGTCATTACGCACCCGCCTTCTGAGTCAGTAAAGTCTTAACGCGTGCAACATCACGACGAACCTGCTTCAGCAGGTGAGTCTGTTGCAGCTGGCCACTTGCAGCCTGCATGCGCAGGTTGAACTGCTCACGCAGCAGGTTCAGCAGCTCAGCGTTCAGCTCTTCAACGCTTTTTTCACGCAGCTCTTTTGCTTTCATTACATCACCGTCTTAGTTACAAAGGTGGTTTTGATCGGCAGTTTCGCTGCAGCGAGGCCGAATGCTTCACGGGCCAGCTCTTCCGGGACGCCGTCCATTTCATACAGGACTTTACCCGGCTGGATCAAGGCAACCCAATACTCCACGTTACCTTTACCTTTACCCATACGCACTGCCAGCGGTTTTTCGGTGATCGGTTTGTCCGGGAATACACGGATCCAGATCTTACCTTGACGCTTAACTGCACGGGTCATTGCACGACGTGCTGCTTCGATCTGACGGGCAGTCAGACGACCACGGCCAACAGCTTTCAGGCCGAAGCTGCCGAAGCTAACATCCGCGCCAGCAGCCAGACCGCGGTTACGGCCTTTGTGCACTTTACGGAATTTTGTACGCTTTGGTTGTAACATCAGCGACGCTCCTTATTTACGGCCTTTACGCTGCTGCTTTTTAGGTTGAGCAGCCGGTTCCGGTTGTTCAACAGCAGCCATACCACCCAGGATCTCACCTTTGAAGATCCATACCTTAACGCCGATTACACCATAAGTGGTGTGCGCTTCAGAGGTGTTGTAGTCGATGTCAGCACGCAGAGTGTGCAGCGGTACGCGACCTTCACGGTACCATTCGGTACGTGCGATTTCCGCGCCGCCCAGACGGCCGCTAACTTCAACTTTGATACCTTTAGCGCCCAGACGCATTGCGTTCTGTACAGCACGCTTCATAGCACGACGGAACATGACACGACGTTCCAGCTGAGAAGTGATGCTGTCAGCAACCAATTTTGCGTCCAGTTCAGGCTTACGCACTTCGGCGATATTGATCTGGGCAGGTACGCCAGCAATATCAGCTACGACTTTGCGCAGTTTTTCTACGTCTTCACCTTTCTTACCGATCACGATGCCCGGGCGAGCGGTGTGAATGGTCACACGGATGCTCTTAGCCGGACGCTCGATAACGATACGAGATACGGACGCTTTAGCCAGTTCCTTAGTCAGGTACTGACGTACTTTAAAGTCGCTGTCCAGGTTGTCAGCGAATTCTTTGGTGTTCGCAAACCAGGTTGAGTTCCATGGTTTTACAATACCCAGGCGAATACCATTAGGATGTACTTTCTGACCCATTGCTAGTCTCCAGAGTCTCAGCGATCGGACACAACCACAGTGATGTGGCTGGTGCGCTTCAGGATGCGATCTGCACGACCTTTCGCACGCGGCATAATGCGCTTCATGCTCGGGCCTTCGTCTACGAAAATTTTCGTAACTTTCAGATCGTCGATGTCAGCGCCATCGTTGTGTTCAGCGTTAGCAATGGCAGATTCCAGAACTTTCTTAACCAGTACAGCCGCTTTCTTATTGGTGTAGGTCAGAATTTCCAGTGCCTGCGACACTTTCTTACCGCGAATCAGGTCAGCAACAAGGCGAACCTTCTGAGCAGAAGAACGAGCATGGCGATGTTGAGCTAAAGTTTCCATCTCTTCCTCCTACCTTATTTCTTCTTCGCTTTTTTATCAGCAGCGTGGCCGCGATAAGTACGAGTCGGTGCGAATTCACCCAGTTTGTGACCAACCATTTCGTCGGTAACAAAAACTGGAACGTGCTGACGACCATTATGGACAGCGATGGTCAAACCGATCATGTTAGGAAAGATCGTTGAACGACGGGACCAAGTGCGCAGGGGCTTCTTGTCTCCGCTTTCCACCGCTTTCTCTACCTTCTTCAGCAAGTGCAGGTCAATAAAAGGACCTTTCTTGAGAGAACGTGGCATGGCTTATCCTCTAAAATTATTTGCTACGGCGACGTACGATGAATTTATCAGTACGCTTGTTGCTGCGGGTCTTCTTACCTTTGGTCTGAACGCCCCACGGAGTTACCGGGTGCTTACCAAAGTTACGACCTTCACCACCACCATGTGGGTGATCGACTGGGTTCATCGCAGTACCGCGAACGGTAGGACGAACACCACGCCAGCGTGCAGCACCTGCTTTACCCAGAACGCGCAGCATATGCTCAGCATTGCCAACTTCGCCCAGGGTTGCACGGCAGTCTGCTTCGACTTTACGCATTTCACCAGAACGCAGACGCAGGGTGACATAAGCACCATCACGCGCAACGATCTGAACGTAAGTACCAGCGGAACGTGCCAGCTGACCGCCTTTACCTGGTTTCATTTCTACGTTATGAACGGTAGAACCAACCGGGATATTGCGCATCGGCAGGGTGTTACCTGCTTTGATTGCAGCATCAACGCCAGACTGAATCTGGTCGCCAGCTTTCAGGCCTTTAGGGGCCAGGATGTAACGGCGCTCGCCGTCTTTGTACAGAACCAGCGCGATGTTCGCGGAACGGTTCGGATCGTACTCAAGACGTTCAACAACTGCCGGGATACCATCTTTGTTGCGTTTGAAGTCAACAATACGGTAAGCCTGCTTGTGACCACCACCAATGTGACGAGTGGTGATACGGCCATTGTTGTTACGACCACCGGATTTGCTGTTTTTTTCCAGCAGCGGAGCAAAAGGTTTGCCCTTGTGCAGCTCAGGGTTAACCACTTTAACTACGTGGCGACGACCCGGAGATGTCGGTTTACATTTAACAACTGCCATTGTATTACTCCTCCGACTTACTCAGCGCCGCCGACGAAGTCCAGATTCTGGCCTTCCTTCAGGGTGACGTAAGCTTTTTTCCAGTCGCTACGACGACCGATACGCTGTCCGTGACGTTTAACTTTCCCTTTAACTACCAGGGTGTTAACGACTTCGACTTCGACTTCAAACAGTTTCTGCACAGCAGCTTTGATTTCTGCTTTGGTCGCGTCTTTAGCAACTTTGAGAACGATGGTGTTAGTTTTTTCCATCGCAGTAGACGCTTTTTCAGAAACGTGCGGTGCGCGCAGCACCTTCAGCAGACGTTCTTCACGAATCATGCCAGCATCTCCTCAACTTGCTTAACAGCATCAGCAGTCATTACGACTTTGTCGAAGGCGATCAGGCTAACCGGGTCGATACCAGTTGCATCGCGTACGTCAACCTTGTGCAGGTTGCGCGCAGCCAGGAACAGGTTTTCGTCCAGCTCACCGGTGATGATCAGCACATCTTCCAGAGCCATGTCTTTCAGTTTCTGTGCCAGCAGCTTAGTTTTAGGCGCTTCTACAGAGAACTTCTCGACAACGATCAGACGATCCTGACGTACCAGTTCGGACAGAATGCTTTTCAGCGCGCCGCGGTACATCTTCTTGTTAACTTTTTGACTGTGGTCCTGCGGGCGTGCAGCGAAGGTCACGCCACCTGAACGCCAGATCGGGCTCTTGATAGAACCTGAACGCGCACGGCCGGTACCTTTCTGGCGCCACGGCTTTTTGCCTGAACCAGTTACTTCAGCACGAGTCTTCTGAGCACGAGTACCCTGACGAGCACCAGCTGCATAAGCAACAACAACCTGGTGAACCAGCGCTTCGTTGAAATCACGACCGAAGGTAGTTTCGGAAACAGTCAGCGCGCTCTGCGCGTCTTTCAATACTAATTCCATTGCTATCCCCTTACGCCTTCACAGCTGGTTTAACGATCAGGTCGCAACCGGTCGCACCCGGAACACCACCTTTAACCAGCAGCAGGTTGCGCTCAGCGTCAACACGTACTACGTCCAGGCTCTGAACAGTAACGCGTTCGTTGCCCAGCTGACCTGCCATTTTCTTGCCTTTGAACACTTTGCCCGGAGTCTGGTTCTGACCGATAGAACCCGGAACGCGGTGAGACAAGGAGTTACCGTGAGTAGCGTCCTGGGTACGGAAGTTCCAGCGCTTAACGGTACCAGCGAAACCTTTACCTTTAGAGGTACCGGTTACGTCAACTTTTTTAACGTCAGCAAACAGTTCAACGCTGATGCTCTGACCTACGGTGTATTCTTCACCATCTGCCAGACGGAATTCCCACAGGCCGCGGCCAGCTTCTACGCCAGCTTTAGCAAAGTGGCCAGCTTCCGGCTTAGTTACACGGTTAGCTTTTTTAGCACCAGTGGTAACCTGAACAGCGCGATAGCCATCGTTAGCCAGATCTTTGATCTGAGTAACGCGGTTTGCTTCAACTTCGATAACGGTTACTGGGATAGATACGCCATCTTCAGTGAAGATGCGGGTCATACCCACTTTTTTACCGACTAAACCAATCATTGTATCAACCTCTCAATCGCTCGATGACCTGATTAACCCAGGCTGATCTGCACGTCTACACCGGCAGCCAGGTCCAGACGCATCAGAGCATCAACGGTTTTTTCAGTTGGCTCAACGATGTCAACCAGACGCTTGTGAGTACGGATCTCGTACTGATCACGCGCGTCTTTGTTAACGTGCGGAGAGATCAGAACGGTGAAACGCTCTTTGCGGGTCGGCAGCGGGATCGGACCACGGACTTGCGCACCGGTGCGCTTAGCAGTCTCGACGATTTCCGCGGTTGATTGATCGATCAGACGATGATCAAACGCTTTCAGGCGGATACGGATTCTTTGGTTCTGCATGAGACCAGAGCTCCAATTATTTTATAGACGAAATAGTTACTCCTCAAACCCATTACGATTGATGGGAGAGTGTAACCGTTCTTACAGAGTTCCCCAATTGGGAACATTGTCTGGTATCGCTTACGCAGTACCTGGTTCAGATTGAACCGCCTGTCAATATTAGACAAGCCCGCGCATTATACACAAATACCCATGTGAAGCAAGCCGTGTTTATAAATTAATCACCACATCCTGCACACCGTTCGCAAAACAACCTGCACACCTGCAATCTCGTACGGTTGTCTGGATAACGTCGCGCAGTCGCTGAGATTGCCTTTTGCCAACTGTGCCCGCGCTTCGCAAACTACAGTCACTTTTCCCTTCGGACGACACCGATATGACGCTTCTCGCCCTCCCCTTCTTTATGGTTTATACACTGCTCAGCGGCGCCCTGTGCTGGCATGATGCCCATACCGGTCTGCTGCCAAACCGTCTGACCTGTCCTTTACTGTGGACTGGAGTGCTATTCCAGCTCAGCCTGCATCCGGCGAGTCTCAGCGATGCGCTTTGGGGGATATTTGCCGGCTACGGTATTATGAGCATGTTCTACTGGGGATACCGGGCAATACGCCGCTGTGAGGGCTTAGGGTATGGGGATGTAAAATATCTCGCGGCCCTGGGAGCGTGGCACGGGTGGCAAGCATTACCGGTACTGCTTGTTACCGCCTGCGCGATGGCCGGCACTTACATCCTGAGTCAGGCCATCTGGAGACGGTCAGCACAGACAATAAAAAACCCGCTGCCGTTCGGTCCATTTCTGGGGGCTGCGGGTTTTATTATCGCCGGCCTGGCGACGATTAATCTGCAACTTTAATTTGCGACTGCAGGTAATTCTGTAGGCCAATTTTGCCAATCAGATCCAGCTCAGTCTCCAACCAGTCGATATGATGCTCTTCTTCGGTGAGTATCTCGATCAGCATATCGCGGCTCACGTAGTCATGGACACTATCAGCATAGGCAATGGCTTCACGCAGATCTTTTGCGCCGTCCAGTTCCAGTTTTAAATCCGATTGCAGCATCTCTTCGACGTCTTCGCCGATATGCAGCTTGCCAAGATCCTGCAGATTTGGGATCCCTTCAAGAAACAAAATACGTTCGATGTACTTATCGGCGTGCTTCATTTCATCGATGGATTCGTGATACTCGATATCATTGAGGCGCATCAGGCCCCAGTTTTTGAACATTCTCGCATGGAGAAAGTATTGATTGATTGCGACAAGCTCATTTCCCAATAATTTATTGAGATAATTTATAATCTTAACGTCACCTTTCATTATATAGACCCTCCGCTTCCACTTATTGAAGCGTAGAACGGCCTACAGGGATGTCAAAAAAGAAATCCGGGCTCAGGCAATCTCTTTGAACTCTGGCATTTGCATTAATTCGTCTTCCATCACCTCTCGAGCCGCACGAACGCACTTACCACATTGATTTCCAATAGGAATACATTTTCTTAATTGCTGGAAAGACTGCGGATGAAACTGGCGCACTGCCTGGCGAATTTTTTTATCGCTGACGCCATTACACAAACAAACGTACATACCTACTCCCGTTCAATTTCTGAACAAAGTGTAAGTGAGAATAATTATGATTACAATACCAGAACGCAAAACGACGAGGAAATATGCGAGCAAATCGTGCGAAATACGGGCGGAATAAAACCATAAAAAGCAAAAAGGGCGCCGAAGCGCCCTTTTTAAGCTCAAAGCTAATTAATCAATAATTAGCTCATTACTTTAGCAACAACGCCCGCGCCAACGGTACGGCCGCCTTCACGGATTGCGAAACGCAGACCG
>NZ_LXEU01000012.1 GCF_001654985.1 Kluyvera georgiana ATCC 51603 | reverse complement strand
TACCTGACGACCCAGCAGGATGTGCTCACGAGTCTGCGGCATCGGGCCGTCAGTCGCAGCAACAACCAGGATCGCGCCGTCCATCTGCGCAGCACCGGTGATCATGTTTTTAACATAGTCGGCGTGCCCCGGGCAGTCTACGTGCGCGTAGTGACGGGTCGGGGTGTCATATTCAACGTGGGAGGTGTTGATGGTGATACCACGAGCTTTTTCTTCCGGAGCGTTATCGATCTGGTCGAAAGCACGAGCAGCACCGCCGTAGGTTTTAGCCAGAACGGTGGTGATTGCAGCGGTCAGGGTAGTTTTACCGTGGTCAACGTGGCCGATGGTGCCGACGTTAACGTGCGGTTTTGTACGTTCAAATTTTTCTTTAGACACGGCTATATTCCTTACTATAGTGCTCTCCCCTTTGGAGAGAGCACGGGACTTAGGTTTTAATCCTGTGGATTATTTACCACGGGCTTCAATAACGGCCTGAGCAACGTTGTTCGGCGCATCGTCGTACTTCAGGAACTCCATGGAGTAAGAAGCACGGCCTTTGGTCAGTGAACGCAGCTGAGTCGCATAACCGAACATTTCGGACAGCGGAACTTCAGCGTGGATCACAACGCCAGTCACGTTGGATTCCTGACCTTTGAGCATACCACGACGGCGGCTCAAGTCACCGATAACGTCACCAGTGTTCTCTTCCGGAGTCTCTACTTCAACCTTCATGATCGGCTCAAGCAGAACTGGTTTCGCTTTCTTAAAGCCATCTTTGAAGGCGATAGAAGCGGCCAGTTTAAACGCCAGTTCAGAGGAGTCAACGTCATGGTAAGAACCGAAGTGCAGACGAACACCCATGTCAACAACCGGGTAACCAGCCAGCGGGCCAGATTTCAGCTGTTCCTGGATACCTTTATCAACGGCCGGGATGTATTCGCCAGGGATTACACCACCTTTAATGTCGTTGATGAACTCGTAGCCTTTCGGGTTGGAACCCGGCTCCAGCGGGTACATGTCGATAACAACATGACCGTACTGACCGCGACCACCAGACTGCTTAGCGTGTTTACCTTCGATATCGGTAACTTTCGCGCGAATCGCTTCGCGGTAAGCAACCTGAGGTTTACCGACGTTCGCTTCAACGTTGAATTCACGTTTCATACGGTCAACGATGATGTCGAGGTGCAGCTCACCCATACCGGCGATAATGGTCTGGTTAGATTCTTCATCAGTCCATACGCGGAATGACGGGTCTTCTTTAGCCAGACGGCCCAGAGCCAGACCCATTTTTTCCTGGTCAGCTTTGGTTTTCGGTTCTACTGCGATGGAGATTACCGGCTCAGGGAATTCCATACGTTCCAGAATGATCGGCGCATCCGGGTCACACAGGGTGTCACCAGTGGTTACGTCTTTCAGACCGATTGCAGCAGCGATGTCGCCCGCGCGAACTTCTTTGATCTCTTCACGTTTGTTAGCGTGCATCTGAACGATACGACCGAAACGCTCACGTGCAGCTTTCACGGAGTTCAGTACGGTATCACCAGAGTTAACCACACCGGAGTACACGCGGAAGAAGGTCAGGTTACCAACAAACGGGTCGGTAGCGATTTTGAACGCCAGTGCAGAGAACGGCTCGTCGTCGCTTGCGTGACGCTCAGCCGGAGTGTCTTTACCGTCGTCCAGGATACCGTTGATCGCAGGTACGTCAACCGGGGATGGCAGGTAATCAATTACCGCATCCAGCATCGCCTGAACACCTTTGTTCTTGAACGCAGAACCACAGGTTACCAGGATGATTTCGTTGTTCAGAACGCGCTGACGCAGAGCTTTTTTGATCTCTTCTTCAGTCAGTTCTTCACCACCCAGGTATTTCTCCATCAGCTCTTCTGAAGCTTCAGCAGCGGACTCGATCAGGTTCTGGTGCCATTCGTCAGCCAGTTCCTGCATGTCAGCCGGGATATCTTCATAAGTGAAGGTTACGCCTGCGTCTTCTTCGTTCCAGTTGATGGCTTTCATTTTCACCAGGTCAACAACACCGGTGAACGCTTCTTCAGCGCCAATTGCCAGCTGCAGCGGAACAGGGTTCGCGCCCAGACGGGTTTTGATCTGACCAACAACTTTCAGGAAGTTAGCGCCCATACGGTCCATTTTGTTAACGAACGCGATGCGCGGTACTTTATACTTGTTAGCCTGACGCCATACGGTTTCAGACTGTGGCTGAACACCACCAACTGCGCAGTAAACCATTACCGCACCGTCAAGAACACGCATGGAACGTTCTACTTCGATGGTGAAGTCAACGTGCCCCGGGGTGTCGATGATGTTTACGCGATGCGGTTCATACTGCTTAGCCATACCAGACCAGAATGCAGTAGTTGCAGCGGAAGTGATGGTAATACCACGTTCCTGCTCCTGCTCCATCCAGTCCATGGTAGCGGCGCCGTCGTGAACTTCACCGATTTTATGGTTTACACCGGTGTAGAACAGAATACGTTCGGTAGTAGTGGTTTTACCGGCGTCGATGTGCGCACTGATACCGATGTTACGGTAGCGTGCGATGGGTGTTGTACGAGCCATTTGATTCCTCGTTTATCTTTTTAGGCGTTCAGTTAAGTAACCCAAAGCGGGCAGCTTCGCTGAAGCGCCCGCCTGGTGACTAATACTCCGAAGGGATTACCAACGGTAGTGTGCGAACGCCTTGTTGGCTTCTGCCATACGGTGAACGTCTTCACGTTTCTTAACTGCAGTACCTTTGTTTTCTGCAGCGTCAGAAAGTTCGTTCGCCAGGCGCAGAGCCATGGATTTATCACCGCGTTTACGAGCAGCTTCTACGATCCAACGCATTGCCAGAGCATTACGACGAACCGGACGAACTTCAACTGGTACCTGATAAGTAGAACCACCTACGCGGCGGGATTTAACTTCTACAGTCGGGCGAACGTTTTCGAGAGCGACTTCGAAAGCTTCCAGTTCATTTTTACCAGAACGCTGAGCCAGGGTCTCCAGCGCGCTGTATACGATTGATTCTGCAGTAGATTTTTTACCATCTACCATCAGGATGTTAACAAATTTAGCCAGCAGTTCTGATCCGAACTTAGGATCCGGCAGGATTTTACGCTGACCAATGACGCGACGACGTGGCATGGAAATACTCCGTTGTTAATTCAGGATTGTCCAAAACTCAAAGAGTTTAGTTTGACATTAATATAAAACGTTTGGCCTTACTTAACGGAGAACCATTAAGCCTTAGGACGCTTCACGCCATACTTGGAGCGAGCTTGCTTACGGTCTTTAACGCCGGAGCAGTCAAGCGCACCACGAACGGTGTGGTAACGAACACCCGGAAGGTCTTTTACACGACCGCCACGGATCAGGATCACGGAGTGCTCCTGCAGGTTATGACCTTCACCACCGATGTAGGAGGTAACTTCAAAACCGTTAGTCAGACGAACACGGCAAACTTTACGCAGTGCGGAGTTCGGTTTTTTAGGAGTGGTAGTATATACACGAGTACATACGCCACGTTTCTGCGGGCAGGCTTCCAGTGCAGGCACGTTGCTTTTTGCAACTTTGCGAGCACGTGGTTTGCGAACCAGCTGGTTAACTGTTGCCATTAAATAGCTCCTGGTTTTAGCTTTTGCTTCGTAAACACGTAATAAATCGCCTCATATAATATGAGGACGCGAAATTTTAGGGCCATGCCGAAAGGGTGTCAAGAAATATACAACGGTATGGCATTACCAGGTCATTTGAGCCGGGTGTTTTACCGTTAACCTGACGAAGTCAGTATAGCTGACCATGATGACATCGCTCGAAATTTGAGCAAAAAGACCGCGCGCCTGCACATCTACATTCAACACATGGATGGATATGGGGGCAGCGCGCAGGATTTCAAGAAAGTGGCTGTTTTCCACCGCCGCGAGCACACCGTCAGCAAGCAGCAGCAAATCATCACCTTCTGCCATCAGACGGATCATACCCGCAATATCGGAATGCCAGGGAGAGGTACTGAGCGTATGCAGCATAGAGGCCTCAAAAGCGCAGAATGACGTCATAGCCGTTAAGCCGTTCACGCAGGGCATTCGGTTCTAACGGTTCCACGTCAGCGACAAATGCCGTATCGGCCGCCAGACCGCGTTCACGCATTGATGCGGCGCAGATCCAGCAGTTTTCAATATCGTAGAGCGCCAGCAGCTTGAAAGTGGCGATGTAGTCACGCGCCAGAATAACGCCGGGTGCCTGCTGGCTGAGCAGTTGAAACACGCCGTCGCCAATGAAAAAGACGCCAAGGTCTTCGCTTAATGCCGACGTCGCCAGCAGCGCATCCAACCCTTCACGGCCTGCAGCGCTGCCGTGAGGGGCGCTGGAGAAAACAAATGCGACGCGTTTCATCAGAACTGCACCATTCGATCGCAGGTTAATGCGGCTTCGGCCAGCGAACCCAATCCGCTCAGCGAAAAGCCCGGCTGTAGGTTAGACGTTGGCAAACCAAGCTGCCCAGCTTCCGTTTCGTCGGTCACGCCTCTACGGAGCGCGGCGGCGACACAAATATGCAGCGCAACACCGTGCGTATCATGCAGTGATTGCCATGCACGAACCAGATCAAACTCATCGCTGGCAGGGGAACTCAGCTGATTGGCGTTGTATACCCCTTCACGATAAAAAAATACACAGGCTATCTCGTGACCTTCAGCCAGTGCCGCCTGCGCAAACAGCAGCGCGCTGCTGGCCTGCTGCGTGCCATAGGCTGGCCCGGTCACCATCAGAGCAAAACGCATTACTTATCTTGCCCCAGGAAATCGCCATTCTTGAACTGACGAATATAGAGGTACACCGTGTGTTTGGAGATGTTCAGGCGATCGGCCACCTGGTTGATAGCATCTTTGATGTCGAAGATGCCTTTCTCGTAAAGGTTAAGCACGATCTGGCGATTTTTGGCGTTATTGGAAACGTTGCGATCGGCATTGACCTCTTCGATAGTGAACTCCAGCGTCTGGGTCACCAGATCCTCCACCGATGAGGCGAAGTTAACCGCAGAGCCCACTTCCGGCGTCTCTGGCGGGATAAAGGTGTTCATGATCTGTGAGAACGGCACATCGAGGTTCATGTTGATGCACAGCAGGCCAATGACGCGCTGATCGCGATTACGGATGGCAATAGTGACCGACTTCATCAGCACGCCGCTTTTGGCGCGAGTAAAATAGCATTTGGAAACGCTGCTATCCGCCCCGGTCATATCATGCAGCATACGGAGCGCGAGATCGGTAATCGGCGAGCCGATTTTCCGCCCGGTATGTTCACCGTTTGCGATGCGTATTGCCGAACATTTAAGATCCTGAAGTGAATGCAGCACGATTTCGCAGTGGGAACCAATGAGCATCGCCAACCCGTCCACCACCGCTTCGTAGGATTTAAGAATATCAAAGTCGGTCTGATCGAAAGGACGTTGATCCAGTAAATCAAGTTCACTGGTTTCGTTGGTTAAAAGCGACCTGGACATGAAAAAAAGCACTCCTTTTCAGGAGCCTGTCGTTATGTTGTCAGGGCAGGCTCATCACTATTAGGGGCATCTAAAGTAATACAGCGCATAAGGCGCTTTCCAGCATTAATTATATCCTGCCGATAATAAAAAGCCGCCGCCCAGTGGGCGGCGGCTGTCTGACTCTTATTTTTTGCTCGCTTCAGCGGCTTTATCTGCCGGTGCGGCTTCAGGCTGCGCTTCGGCTTTCGGTGCCGGTTTCACGTCTAACAGTTCAACGTCGAAGACCAGGGTCGAGTTAGCCGGGATACCCGGAACGCCGGTTTTTCCGTATGCCAGATCCGGTGGGATAACCAGCTGAATTTTACCGCCTTTCTTGATGTTCTTCAGGCCTTCTGTCCAGCCCGGAATGACACCATCCAGACGGAAGGAGAGCGGCTCACCGCGGGTGTAGGAGTTATCGAACTCTTTACCGTCGATCAGCGTACCCTTGTAGTTAACAACCACGGTGTCGCTGTCTTTCGGTGCTTCGCCGGTACCTTCTTTCTCTACTTTAAACAGCAGGCCGGTTTTAGAGGTTTTCACATCCTTCTCTTTGGCAAACTTGTCGCGGTAGGCTTTGCCTTTCGCTTCGTTATCAGCCGCGTCTTTTTCCATCTTCGCCTGAGCGGAGGTCTTCACGCGAGTTTCGAAAGCCTGCAGAGTTTGTTCAATTTCCTGATCGGACAGCTTGCTCTTGTCAGCAAAAGCGTCCTGAACGCCGGCAATTAGCTGGTCTTTATCCAGTTTGATGCCCAGTTTTTCCTGTTCTTTCAGAGAATTTTCCATGTAACGACCCAGCGATGCGCCCAGCGCATAGGCAGATTTCTGGTCGTCATTTTTGAATGCAGCTTTGCTTTCTGCTGCTGGGGCCGCTTTCGCCGCCGCGTCAGCTGCGAAGGTCAGAGGCGCATTCAGTGCAACGGCCATTGTGGTTGCCAGAAGCGTTACTTTAAACAGTGATTTCATCCATCTCTCCAGGGCCGGGGCCTCTCGCCCCATGTTAACTAAATGAGAAGCGTACTATAAAACGTTGTAGAGGAAATCTACATACGAACGCTCCTGATATCGACCCTTTTCAGACTCTTTTTGTTTAAATTAGTTTCCGCTCACGAACGGCAGTGCTGCATGCCAGGGTAAAGTTGCGTAGAATCCGCCACGTCAGAAACGCTTTTGGCGATAACCGAGTAGAGAGAGACATCATGCAGGAAACGACTATCGAAGCGCGTCTGGAGGAGCTTGAAAGCCGGCTGGCCTTCCAGGAGATCACCATTGAGGATCTCAACCAGACGGTGACCGCTCATGAAATGGAGATGGCCAAACTGCGAGAGCATCTGCGTCTGCTAACGGAAAAACTCAAAGCCAGCCAGCCGTCACACATCGCGTCGCAGTCTGAAGAGACGCCGCCACCCCATTATTAAGACGTAAAAAAAGCGGGTTTCCCCGCTTTTTTTGTCTCTGTCGTTCGTAAGAACGAGAGGGATTAGTGGCAGCCGCAGCCGCCGTGGCCTTTACCGCCACCGCCGCAGCAGCCTTCGCCGCCGTGGTCATGACCGTGGTCGTGGCCGTGACCGCCGCAGCAACCGTCTTCACCGTGATCGTGATGATGATCGTGCGCGCCGTGAACGTGGCCATGAGCCAGTTCTTCTTCGGTTGCTTCACGGATAGCCACAACTTCAACGCTGAACTTCAGGTTCTGGCCAGCCAGCATGTGGTTACCGTCAACCACAACGTGGTCGTCTTCAACTTCGGTGATTTCAACCGGTACTGGCCCCTGGTCGGTTTCAGCCAGGAAGCGCATGCCAACCTGCAGTTCATCAACGCCCATGAAGACGTCTTTAGGAACGCGCTGTACCAGGTTTTCGTCGTACTGACCGTAAGCGTCGTTAGCTTGAACAGCAACGTCGAATTTATCACCAACATCGTGACCGTCCAGCGCATTTTCCAGGCCGGAGATCAGGGAACCGTGACCATGCAGGTAGTCCAGCGGTGCACTTACCGGAGACTCATCAACCAACACACCGTCTTCTGTACGTACCTGATAGGCCAGGCTGACCACCAGGTCTTTTGCTACTTTCATGATATCTCCTGAGCATGGGAATATTTTAGTGGCGCAGATTGTAGCGGAATTCTACACCCGTGTACCCATAAGCTTAAAAAAAGACAGCACGGATCGCTACTCCGGATGAAAAATCCCGATCACTTGTTCCTCTTTGCGCACGTGATCGCGCGCTTCTTTATCCGCTTCACGCATCTGGTGCCCGCACTTAACGCATTCAACCACATCGATATTATTCTCGCGCCACATCGCCATGGAATCCTGCGCCTGACACGACGGGCATTTTGCGCCCGCGATAAAACGTTTACGTATCGCCATGCTTCACCTTCTATTCAAATTCGTCCCAGCCGTCCAGCTGCCGTCGCTCTTGTTGCATCTCACGCTGGAAGATCTCCTCCAGCTCCCGCCGCGCTTCCCGCACGCGCGAAATTTGTTGAGTATCGCTGTGGACCGGCATGAGTTCGCGCAGCATGCGCATGTCCAGGCGCTTAAAGTGCAGCTGCGCGCGCTGTGCCTGATGCGGGTGCATCCCGGTCGAGATCAGCGCTTTACGCCCCAGTTCCAGCGCGCTGGAAAAGGTCTCACGAGAAAACTGTACCACGCCCGCCTGCAGCAGTTCGTGCGCCTCCACACGTCCCCGTGCACGCGCCATAATGTTCAGATGCGGGAAGTGCTGCTGGCAGATTTCCACCAGCTTCATGGTATCTTCCGGTTCGTTGCAGGTGATGACGATCGACTGTGCCTGTTCGGCCCCCGCCGAGCGCAACAGCTCCACCTGGGTAGCGTCGCCGTAATAAACCTTGTAGCCGTATTTGCGCATCAGGTTGACCGCGCTGATATCGCGCTCAAGTACGGTAATGCGCAGCTTGTTGGCCATTAGCAAGCGGCCAATCACCTGACCGAAACGGCCAAAGCCCACCACGATCACCTGCGGCTTGTCATCTTCCACCCACGGCGCTTCATCTTCTTCCTCCGGGCCGTTAAAGCGTCGCGAGAGCACCCGATCCACTATCTTCATCAGTAGCGGCGTGGTCATCATCGACAACGTGACCGTCACCAGCAGCAGCGACATCTGGTCACCTTTGAAGACTTTGAACGACGAGGCGGCAGAAAAGAGTACGAAGGCAAACTCGCCGCCCTGGCTCAACACACCGGCAAACTGCATGCGCTCCGCACTGCGCATCCCGTTGAGGTGCGCCAGCAGATACAGTACCAGGGTCTTCACCGCCACCAGCAGCGCCACGCAGCCCACCACCAATAACAGATGGCTGTAGAGCACGCCGAGATTCAGCGACATGCCCACCGAGATAAAAAACAGCCCCAACAGCAACCCTTTAAACGGCTCGATGGCAATTTCCAGTTCGTGGCGATATTCGCTTTCCGCCAGCAGCACGCCAGCAATAAAGGTCCCCAGCGCCATCGACAGGCCCAGCGCATCCATAAACAGCGCGGAACCGAGGACCAACAGCAACGTAGCCGCGGTAAACACTTCACGTACGCCAGAGCTGGCAATAAAGCGGAACACCGGGCGCAGCAGGTAGCGCCCGCCAATCAACATGCCGCCGAAAGCCAGCACCTTCAGGCCAACGGCCTGCCAGTGGACATGATCGTCCCCGGCCCCCGCCAGCAGCGGCACCAGCGCCAGCGCCGGGATGACAGCTAAATCCTGAAACAACAGCACCGAAAAGCCGAGCTGCCCGGCTTCGCTGCGGTTCATCCCCTTTTCGCGCATCAGTTGCAAGGCCATTGCCGTCGACGACATCGCCAGACCGATCCCACCGATCGCCGCCGCCTGCCACGAGAAGTTGGTTAGCAGCAGCAATCCGCCGAGGATCGCCGCGCTGAGCATGACCTGCGCAGCGCCAATGCCAAAAATGGGTCGCCGCAGCTGCCAGAGCTTGGCGGGATTCAGCTCCAGTCCAATGATAAACATCAGGAACACCACGCCCAGCTCGGAGAAGTGAAGAATTTCGTCAACGTCGCTGATAAAGCCCAGTCCCCACGGGCCAATCGCAATCCCCGCCAGCAGGTAACCCAATACCGCGCCGATGCCCAGCCTTGCGGCTAACGGCACCGCCGCCACCGCCGCGAAGAGAAACAGCACCCCCGCCAGTAATAAATCGGAGCCTTCCATCATCGCCCTCCTGCCACAATCGGAGCCGCCAGCCAGTCAGCATAAGCTTTGGCGTGATTTGCCAGTTCATCGGGCGGCTGACGTCGCGCCCAGTACACAATAATTGGGCTCATCCAGTGCATATGACACATGGCAGCGGTCAGCTCAAACGGGCGCAGGATATCGCTCATCGGATAGCGGTTCAGGCCATCGTGACGATAGGCGCTTTCCGGCTCGCCGGTGGTGATCACGCTACGCCAGTACTTTCCCGCCAGCTGGTTTCCCCCTATACCGCTGGCAAAGCCACGGCTTAGCACGCGGTCGAGCCACTCTTTAAGCAGCGCAGGACAGCTATAGGTATAAAGCGGATGCTGAAAGACGATAACGTCATGCTCGCGCAGCAGCGCCTGCTCGCGAGGGATATCAATAAAAAAGTCCGGATAGTGCGCATAGAGATCGTGCACCGTGACGTTGCTTAACTGCGAAGCCGGCTTAAGCAAAACCCGGTTAGCAACCGAGTCCTGTGATTCCGGATGGGCATAGATCAGCAATACTTTCGCCGTCTGCGTCATTATTCCCCTCCCGGGCGTCAATCACATCCTCTTTCTGGTAGCGGGACGCAACCGGAATGATTTTGTGTATAGTCATCGTTTTGGGCTACCATTGCGGCCCGGTCTAGCGATTCGCTTACCACATTACATTACCACAATGACAATTTAACATATTCAGAACATACGGCGCCTTATGATTGTTTTCTCCTCGTTACAAATTCGTCGCGGCGTGCGTGTCCTGCTGGATAACGCATCGGCCACCATCAACCCAGGGCAAAAAGTCGGCCTGGTGGGGAAAAACGGCTGCGGCAAATCCACGCTGCTCGCGCTACTGAAAAACGAGATAAGCGCCGATGGCGGCAACTTTACCTATCCCAGCAGCTGGCAGCTGGCGTGGGTAAACCAGGAAACCCCTGCGCTGCCCCAGCCAGCTCTGGATTATGTCATTGACGGCGACCGTGAATTCCGCCAGCTCGAAGCCCAACTAAACGACGCTAACGAACGCGATGATGGGCACGCCATTGCCACCGTTCACGGCAAGCTGGACGCGATCGATGCATGGACTATCCGCTCTCGCGCCTCCAGCCTGCTGCACGGTCTGGGCTTCAGCAATGAACAGCTCGACCGCCCGGTCAGCGACTTCTCGGGCGGCTGGCGTATGCGCCTTAACCTGGCGCAGGCGCTGATTTGCCGCTCCGACCTGCTGCTGCTCGATGAACCCACCAACCACCTCGACCTTGATGCGGTTATCTGGCTGGAAAGATGGCTCAAAAGCTATCAGGGCACGCTGATTCTGATTTCCCACGACCGCGATTTCCTCGACCCGGTGGTGGACAAAATTATTCATATCGAACAGGAAACCATGTTCGAGTACACCGGCAACTACAGCTCGTTTGAGGTGCAGCGCGCCACCCGCCTGGCGCAACAGCAGGCGATGTACGAAAGCCAGCAGGAGCGCGTGGCGCATCTGCAAAGCTATATCGACCGTTTCCGTGCCAAGGCGACCAAGGCCAAACAGGCGCAGAGCCGTATCAAGATGCTCGAGCGCATGGAGCTGATTGCCCCCGCCCACGTCGATAACCCGTTCCATTTCAGCTTCCGCGCGCCGGAAAGCCTGCCGAACCCGCTGCTGAAGATGGAAAAAGTCAGTGCGGGCTACGGCGACCGCACGATCCTTGAATCTATCAAGCTGAACCTGGTGCCGGGTTCGCGCATCGGCCTGCTGGGCCGTAACGGTGCGGGTAAGTCGACGCTGATTAAGCTGCTGGCGGGCGAACTGGAGCCGCTGCACGGTGAAATCGGCCTCGCCAAAGGCATCAAGCTCGGTTACTTCGCCCAGCATCAGCTGGAGTTCCTGCGCGCGGATGAATCCCCGCTGCAGCATCTGGCGCGCATGGCGCCGCAGGAGCTGGAGCAGAAGCTGCGCGACTATCTCGGCGGGTTCGGCTTCCAGGGCGATAAAGTCACCGAACAGACCGCCCGCTTCTCCGGCGGCGAAAAAGCGCGTCTGGTGCTGGCGCTGATCGTCTGGCAGCGCCCGAACCTGCTGCTGCTCGATGAACCGACCAACCACCTGGATCTCGACATGCGTCAGGCGCTCACCGAAGCGTTAATCGACTTCGAAGGCGCGCTGGTCGTAGTCTCGCACGACCGTCACCTGATCCGCTCCACCACAGACGACCTCTATCTGGTGCACGACAAAAAAGTCGAGCCGTTTGACGGCGATCTGGAAGATTATCAACAGTGGCTGAGCGACGTGCAGAAACAGGAAAACCAGAGCGACGACGCGCCGAAGGAAAACAACGCCAACAGCGCCCAGTCGCGCAAAGACCAAAAGCGTCGTGAAGCCGAGCTACGCACCCTGACGCAGCCGCTGCGTAAAGAGATTACCCGTCTGGAAAAAGAGATGGAGAAGCTCAACGCACAGTTGGCGAAGGCAGAAGAGAAGCTCGGCGACAGCAGCCTGTACGATCCGAGCCGAAAAGCGGAGATGACCGAGTGTCTGCAACTGCAGGCCAGCGCCAAATCCGGGCTGGAAGAGTGTGAAATGGCATGGCTTGAGGCGCAGGAACAGCTTGAGCAGATGATGCAAAACGACTAACGTAATGTGTTCCATAACATCCTCTTAATGCTTTAAATACGGCGATTCGACGTGATTTCGACGCGATCGAGAAATAGCGTGGCGGCGAGCATGTCAGCCGCGCCGCCCGGCGAGGCGTTTAGCGCCAGCATCTGGCTATCCAGTTCCGCTAATGCCGCCTGACCCGCCGGGTGCGCGCTGCCGCCTGCATTCAACACGGCGCGCGCGCCGTCCTGCATGGCATCAAGCCCTTCCAGCCCGGCACGAGAAAGTACGCAGGTATCGGTCAGCGAGGTCATGATGGCCATCAGCGCATCCAGCCTCGCGTGCGTCTCGCTACTACCGCGCAGGCGGCTTAAACGCAGTTGCGGCAGCGCGCGCTGCATCACGTGCGGAAACGCCTGCTGAGCTTCTTCACGAGCGCCCGGTACACGATAACGATGCGTCGCGCGAAGCCCTTTGCTAAACACCTTCGGCGCTGCGTCATCCGGCAGCTTCGCCAGTTCCGCTGCGGTAGCGGCTATCTGCTGCGCGCCACCGGCACCACCTTGCATCGCAACGGCGCTCACCAACAACCCCAGCGCCCAAATCGCACCGCGGTGGGTATTCACGCCGTGGGTCGCGGCCATCATCTGCTGCTCGCCCTCACGGCCGAGTCGCCCTATGGTTTGTCTGAGCGCAATATCCGCTGGACGCTGCCAGCTTTGCTGCGCCAGCGCCTGAAACGTAGGGGTCAGGCTATGTGCGGAGCGCTCCATTAGCGCAAGCGTAAGATCGTGGTGCGCGCCGTTCCCCCGACTGTCCACCAGACCGGGTTTCGGGCTTAATCGTGCTTCGTCAATCAGACACTGCGTGGCGGTTCGCGCCAGCCATTCGGCACCGCCTTCAACCTGAATCTGGGGCAGAAGTTTCATTACCAGCTCCGGAATTTCGCAGGTGGGTTGTAAAGACCGCCGGACCATTCCACCAGGTCAGCGACGCTACCGGCTGCCAGCAGCGAACGGGTGGCATCGGTACGACGAATGCCCATATCTTCCGGATAGACCACCTTGCCGCTCTGACGCAGTTCGGCAACGCGCTTAGCGTCAACGCCCAGCCCGATATCGGTGATCCCTGCTACCGCAGCCACCATCGCACGGCGCTCTTCAAGATCTTTGGCGCGGTAGAGGTAGGCGATACCTTCTTCGGTCAGCACGTGGGTTACGTCATCGCCGTAGATCATTACCGGTGCCAGCGGCATGCCGGAGGCTTTCGCCACGTCAACCGCGTCCAGTTTTTCGACGAAGGTTGGCTTCACGCCCGCCTGGAAAGTTTCGACCATCTGCACCACCAGTTTTTTACCGCGCTGCATTGGGTCTGGTTCGGTGATCATATTCAGCCAGGCTGGCGTTGCATGACGGCGACCGTGCGGGTCATGGCCCATGTTTGGCGCACCGCCGAAGCCGGAGAGACGGCCGCGGGTCACGGTAGAGGAGTTGGCGTAGCCATCAACCTGTAGGGTGGAGCCGATGAACATATCCACCGCGTACTGACCTGCCAGCTGACAGAAGGCGCGGTTAGAACGCATCGAGCCGTCGGAACCGGTAAAGAAGATGTCAGGACGGGCGCGGATGTACTCTTCCATCCCCAGCTCGCCGCCGAAGCAGTGCACGCTTTCTACCCAGCCGCTCTCAATCGCTGGAATCAGCGTCGGATGCGGGTTCAGCGTCCAGTGTTTACAGATTTTGCCTTTCAGGCCGAGCTGTTCGCCGTAGGTTGGCAGCAGCAGTTCGATAGCGGCGGTGTTAAAGCCGATACCGTGGTTCAGCGACTGCACCTGGTGTTCCGCGTAGATGCCTTTAATCGCCATCATCGCCATCAGGATGTGTTCCTGTTTGATGAGACGCGGGTCACGGGTAAACAGCGGTTCGATAAAGAACGGCTTATCGGCGACAACCACGTAGTCAATCCAGGAGCCCGGAATATCCACGCGCGGCAGGTCGCATTCGTCGTCCACCAGCTCATTCACCTGTGCGATGACGATACCGTCGTGGAACGCAGCGGCTTCAACTAACGCGGGAGTATCTTCGGTGCTCGCCCCGGTGTAGAGGTTACCTTTGCGGTCGGCTTTGAAGCCGGCAATCAGCGCCACGTTCGGGGCCAGGTCAACATAAAGACGGGAATAGAGTTCGATGTAGGTGTGGATGGCGCCGATTTCCAGCTGACCATCTTCCAGCAGTTGCGAAATGCGCAGGCTCTGGGTGCCGGAGAAGGAGAAGTCCAGCTTGCGGGCGATGCCTTTTTCAAAGATATCCAGATGCTCGCTGCGCCCGACGCTTGGCATAATCATGTGCAGATCGTGCACAATCTGCGGGTTCACCTCAGCCAGCATGCGGGACAGGAAATCTGCCTGCTTTTGGTTATTCCCTTCTAATACCACGCGGTCACCCGGCGCGATCAGTTTTTCCAGCATCGCGGTCAGGTCTGCGGTCCGCAGCACCTTGCCCTGCACCGGAACGGAAGCCAGGCGGCGCTGTTTTTCCGTACGGCGGGTATTCCAGACTCGTGCTGGCGTTTGTCCAGATAACATTATTAACCTCCTGATTCAACTAATCATTTTGATTGCTTAACACAGCTAAGAGTGTGAACCCTGGTGAGAAAGTCATCAATTAAGCGTAGGAAAGAATCATTAGCTTGAGAGTAATAATTGAAGTAACAATCTGTGATGAGGATCAGAAACCAAAGGGATAAAAACAACTACCTGTGCCTCATTTTCATAAACACGAGGGCAAAGTGACGGTATAGTAGGCGGCAGATTAACGAGTAAACATCGCGTAGACATGACTGAAACCACCCACCACGATCTCAACATCGACACCCAAAGCAGCGCCGACTTCGTGCCGATGCGCGGCGTCAGCAATCGGCATCTGCAGACGATGCTGCCTCGCCTTATTCGGCGTAAGGTGCAGTTCACGCCCCACTGGCAGCGCCTTGAGCTGCCGGACGGCGACTTTGTCGATCTTGCGTGGAGCGAAGATCCGCAGGCCGCCATTCATAAACCGCGTCTGGTGGTGTTTCACGGGCTGGAAGGCAGTCTGTACAGCCCGTACGCGCACGGTCTGATCAATGCGGCGAAAGCGCAGGGCTGGCTGGGCGTGGTGATGCATTTCCGCGGCTGTAGCGGCGAGCCTAACCGCCTGAACCGTATCTACCACTCCGGCGAAACGGAAGACGGTACCTGGTTCCTGCACTGGCTTGCGCGCGAATATGGTCACGCCCCTACTGCGGCTGTGGGCTACTCGCTTGGCGGTAACATGCTCGCCTGTCTGCTCGCCAAAGAAGGCAATGCGGTGCCCATCGATGCTGCCGTGATCGTCTCTGCGCCGTTTATGCTGGAAGCCTGTAGCTACCACATGGATAAAGGCTTTTCGCGCGTCTATCAGCGCTATCTGCTCAACCTGCTGAAAGGCAATGCGGCCCGCAAGCTGAAGGCCTATCCCGGCTCCTTGCCGGTCGATCTGCGTCAATTGAAAAGCATGCGCCGCATCCGCGAGTTTGACGATTCGATTACCTCGAAGATCCACGGTTTTGCCGACGCCATCGACTATTACCGCCAGTGCAGCGCGATGCCGATCTTAAGCAAAATCACGAAGCCGACGCTGATCATCCACTCGAAGGACGATCCGTTTATGGATCACCACTCCATCCCCGCGCAGGAAGAGCTGCCGGAGAACGTGGAGTATCAGTTGACGGAATTTGGCGGGCACGTGGGTTTTATCGGCGGCACTTTACGCCACCCGGAAATGTGGCTGGAAAAACGCATTCCCGCCTGGCTGATGCGCTGGCTGGGAGCGAAAGCATGATTATTCCCTGGCAGGATATCGACCCGGAGACGCTGGACAACCTGATTGAAAGCTTTGTCTTGCGCGAAGGCACTGATTATGGTGAATATGAGCGTTCACTTGCGCAAAAGGTCGCCGACGTCAAACAGCAGCTACAAACCGGCGAAGCGGTGCTGGTCTGGTCCGAACTTCACGAGACCGTCAACATCATGCCCCGTAACCAATTTCGCGGTTAACTATACTCTAACGACGGGAGACGGTTACCACGCTTCCCTTGTCGTCTTTTCAGGGAGTTATTCGCATGTCTGCCAAACATCCGGTTATTGCCGTTACCGGCTCCAGCGGCGCGGGAACCACCACCACCAGCCTCGCATTCCGTAAAATCTTTGCTCAGCTCAACCTGCGTTCGGCAGAAGTGGAAGGCGACAGCTTCCACCGTTATACCCGTCCGGAAATGGATATGGCCATTCGTAAAGCCCGCGATTTAGGCCGCCATATCAGCTACTTTGGCCCGGATGCCAACGATTTTGGCCTGCTGGAACAAACCTTTCGCGACTATGGTCTGCACGGTAAAGGGCAGTCGCGAAAATACCTGCATACCTACGATGAAGCGGTGCCGTGGAATCAGGTGCCAGGCACATTTACCCCCTGGCAGCCGCTGCCGGAACCGACCGACGTGCTGTTCTACGAAGGGCTGCACGGCGGCGTCGTGACGCCACAGCATGATGTCGCACGCCACGTCGACCTGCTGGTCGGCGTTGTGCCAATCGTTAACCTTGAGTGGATCCAGAAGATGATCCGCGATACCAGCGAGCGCGGACACTCCCGCGAAGCGGTGATGGATTCGGTCGTGCGTTCGATGGAAGACTATATCAACTACATCACGCCGCAGTTCTCACGCACGCATATCAACTTCCAGCGCGTGCCGACGGTTGATACCTCTAACCCATTTGCCGCCAAGGGCATTCCGTCGCTGGACGAAAGCTTTGTGGTGATTCACTTCCGCAACCTCGACAACATCGACTATCCGTGGCTGCTGGCCATGCTGCAGGGATCGTTCATCTCGCATATAAACACGCTGGTCGTTCCCGGCGGCAAAATGGGGCTGGCGATGGAATTGATCATGACGCCGCTGGTGCAGCGTTTAATGGAAGGTCGAAACTAGCAGATTGACCGGACGGTTCCCTCTCCCCAAAGGAACGAGGGAGCCGTTGCTCGCAAAGGGCTTACCCTTCGATCACTTCGTAGGAGTGGGTGATATTCACCGCTTTTTCAAGCATCAGCGCAACAGAGCAGTACTTCTCCGCAGACAGATCCACCGCACGGGAAACCGCCGCATCCTTCAGCCCTTTACCGGTGACGATAAAATGCAGATTGATGTGGGTGAACAGGCGCGGCGCTTCTTCACGACGCTCGGAGGTCAGTTTCACTTCGCAGTCGGTCACGTCATTGCGCCCCTTCTGCAGGATAGACACCACGTCGATAGCGCTGCAGCCACCTGCGGCCATCAGCACTACTTCCATCGGGCTTGGCGCTTTATCGCCAGAGTTGCCGTCCATCAGGATCTGATGCCCAGAAGCGGACTCCCCCAGGAAGGTCAGCCCTTCAACCCATTTCACACGCGCTTGCATAATTTTTAACTCCAAGGTTGCAATTTTCTTCTCAGATTACGCGCACATAACAATTCTCGCAATGGAAGGCGATCGACGTCATGCTGAAGCGAGACACCAGGAGACACACGGCTAAAGCTATGCTAAAACAGTCAGGATGCTACGGTAATACATAAACGTACTTCATGTATGCAGAGGACATCACATTACAGGCTGCGACAGTATGCGACAGCCGACTTCCCAGGTAACGGGAAGGATACTATTGCAACCGGTGGCCGCAATGCTTTTGCCGCCGGGAAGAGCTTATAACAGAGGATAACCGCGCATGGTGCTTGGCAAACCGCAAACAGACCCGACTCTCGAATGGTTCTTGTCTCATTGCCATATTCATAAGTACCCATCGAAGAGCACGCTGATTCACCAGGGTGAAAAAGCAGAGACGCTGTATTACATCGTAAAAGGCTCAGTGGCAGTACTCATCAAGGACGAAGAAGGGAAAGAGATGATCCTCTCTTACCTCAACCAGGGCGATTTCATCGGTGAGTTAGGCCTGTTTGAAGAAGGCCAGGAACGCAGCGCGTGGGTACGGGCAAAAACCGCTTGTGAAGTTGCTGAAATCTCTTATAAAAAATTCCGTCAGCTGATCCAGGTTAACCCGGACATCCTGATGCGTCTCTCTTCGCAAATGGCGCGTCGTCTGCAGGTGACCTCTGAGAAAGTCGGCAACCTGGCGTTCCTCGACGTCACCGGTCGTATCGCGCAGACGCTGCTGAACCTGGCAAAACAACCTGACGCAATGACCCACCCGGACGGGATGCAGATCAAAATCACTCGTCAGGAAATCGGCCAGATCGTGGGCTGCTCTCGTGAAACCGTGGGCCGTATCCTGAAGATGCTGGAAGATCAGAATCTGATCTCCGCACACGGCAAAACCATTGTCGTTTACGGTACCCGCTAATCCAGCCCAAACGGCGTATTGCGTCATGCAGTACGCCGTTTTTGTTTTCCCCCTATGTGGCGCAGGCTGATTTACCACCCGGAAGTCAACTATGCACTGCGGCAAACGCTGGTGCTGTGTCTGCCCGTTGCCATTGGTCTACTTCTCGGTCATCTCCAGCAGGGCCTACTGTTCTCGCTGGTGCCCGCCTGTTGCAACATTGCCGGGCTTGATACGCCACATAAACGTTTCTTCAAGCGTCTTATCATTGGCGGCTGTCTGTTCGCAGGATGTAGCCTCGCCGTTCAGCTGCTGCAGGCGCACGATGTACCTCTGCCACTGATTCTGAGCGGGCTAGCGCTGCTGCTTGGCGTCACGGCGGAGATCAGCGCGCTGCACGGACGACTGCTGCCCGCCTCGCTGATTGCGTCCATTTTTACCCTTAGCCTGGCAGGGAATATGCCCATCTGGCAGCCGTTATTGATCTACGCGCTGGGAACATTATGGTACGGGCTGTTCAACTGGTGGTGGTTCTGGATGTGGCGCGAGCAGCCGCTGCGAGAATCGCTCAGTCTGCTTTACCGTCAGCTTGCGGACTACTGTGAAGCCAAATATAGCTTGCTGACTCAGCATACCGATCCCAACACCGCGCTGCCGCCGCTGCTGACTCGCCAGCAAAAGGTGGTGGACCTGATTTCCCAATGCTACCAGCAGCTACACATGCTGGCGGCGAACCAGCACAATGACTATAAGCGCCTGCTGCGCGCCTTCCAGGTAGGGCTGGATTTGCAGGAGCATATCTCCGTCAGCCTGCACCAGCCGGAAGAGGTGCAGAAGCTGGTTGAACGCAGCCATGCGGAAGCGGTGATCCGCTGGAATGCCCAGACGGTAGCCGCACGCCTGCGCGTGCTGGCGGACGATATCCTCTATCACCGCTACCCTACCCGCTTCAACATGGATAAACAGATTGGCGCGCTGGAAAAAATTGCCGACCAGCACCCGGATAACCCGGTTGGTCAGTTCTGTGCCTGGCACTTCAGCCGCATTGCCCGCGTGCTGCGCTCCCAGCGCCCGCTGTACCCGCGTAACCTGATGGCCGACAAAGAACGCCGTCTGCCGCTGTTCCCCGCGTTAAAAAGCTACCTCTCTTTGCGCTCTCCCGCCCTGCGTAACGCCGCGCGTCTCAGCGTGATGCTGAGCATCGCCAGCCTGATGGGCGCGGCGCTGCACCTGCCAAAACCGTACTGGATCCTGATGACGGTGCTGCTGGTCACGCAAAACGGTTACGGCGCGACCCGGGTGCGAATTTTCCACCGAGCGGCGGGTACCCTTGCCGGTCTGGTGATTGCCGCCGTGGCCCTGCACTTCCACGCGCCGCAGGGCTGGGCGCTGGCGGGAATGCTGATGATCACGCTAGTGAGCTACCTGATTATTCGTCGCAGCTACGGCTGGGCCACCGTCGGCTTCACCATCACGGCGGTATACACCCTGCAAATCCTGACGCTTAATGGCGAAGAGTTTATTGTCGCCCGCTTTATCGACACCATCATTGGCTGCCTGATCGCCTTCGGCGGTATGATTTGGCTCTGGCCGCAGTGGCAGAGCGGCCAGCTGCGCCAGAACGCCCAGGCGGCGCTGGAGGCCGATCAGGAAGCTATCCGCCTGATCCTCAGCCCTGACCCACAGGCACCGAAGCTGGCCTACCAGCGCATGCGCGTCAACCAGGCGCACAACACGCTGTATAACACGCTGAACCAGGCGATGCAGGAGCCAGGCTTTAATTCACGTTATCTTGAAGACATGAAGCTGTGGGTCACCCACAGCCAGTTTATCGTCGAGCACATCAACGCCATGACGACGCTGGCGCGCGAGCACAACATGTTGACGCCCGATCTGGCGCAGCAGTATCTGGAGTCATGTGAAATTGCCCTACAACGCTGCCAGCAGCGTCTGGAATACGATGAAGCGGGGAGCAGCGGCGAGGTCAACATTATGGAAGCGCCGGATTCGCTGTCCCACGGGCCGTTAAGCACCATGGAACAGCATCTCCAGCGAATTCTGGGGCACCTGAACACCATGCACACCATTTCGTCGGTGGCCTGGCGCCAGCGCCCACAGCACGGCGGCTGGTTAAAGCGGCAAACTAGCTAACAATTTTCGCGACGGCCTGGGCAAAGCGCTGCATGCCTTCATCGATATCCACTTCTTCCACCACCAGCGACGGCGCAAAGCGCATCACGTCCGGGCCGGCATTCAATACCATTACACCGACATCCGCTGCGGCATACAGGAAGTCGCGCGCGCGGCCTTTGTATTTCGCGTTCAGCTCAGCGCCAATCAGCAGGCCCATCCCGCGCACATCGCTGAAGACATCGTATTTCGCGTTAATCTGTTGCAGATGCTGAACAAAGCGCTCGCGCTTAGCACTGACGCCGTTCAGCACTTCCGGCGTGTTGATAATATCAAAGGCCGCACCGGCCACAGCGCAGGCCAGCGGGTTACCGCCGTAGGTAGAGCCGTGCGAACCCACGTGGAAAGCGCTGGCAATGTCGTTGGTCGTCAGCATGGCGCTCACCGGGAAGCCGCCGCCCAGCGCTTTGGCGCTGGTCAGAATATCCGGCGTCACGCCGTAGTGCATATAAGCAAACAGCGAACCGGTACGGCCCATGCCGCTCTGCACTTCATCAAAGACCAGCAGCGCCTGATGCTTGTCACACAGGTCGCGCAGCCCTTTGAGGAATTCCGGCGTTGCCGCCTGCACGCCGCCTTCACCCTGAATCGGCTCCACCACCACCGCGCAGGTGTGGTCATCCATCACCGCTTCCACCGCGTGCAGATCGTTAAACGGCACGTGAACGATATCGGCAGGTTTAGGGCCGAAACCATCGGAGTACTTCGGCTGACCGCCGACGGAGACGGTAAACAACGAACGCCCGTGGAAGGCATTATGGAAGGCGATAATTTTCGTTTTGTACGGACTATGACGGGTTGAAGCGTAGTAACGCGCCAGTTTAAAAGCGGTCTCGTTGGCTTCAGTACCAGAGTTCATGAACACCACGCGCTCGGCGAAAGTGGCATCAACCAGCTTCTGGCCCAGGCGCAGCGCCGGTTCGTTGGTAAACACGTTGCTGGTGTGCCACAGGGTTTCGCCCTGGGTTTTCAGCGCCTCAACCAGCGCCGGATGACAGTGGCCCAGCGCCGTCACCGCGATACCGCCCGCAAAATCAACGTACTCTTTGCCTTGCTGATCCCAGACGCGACTGCCTTTTCCCTTCACCGGAATAAACTCCGCCGGTGCATAGATTGGCAAAATGACCTGATCGAAGGTCGCGCGGGTGATCGCAGGTTGTTTGGTTACCATGTCATGCCCTTCTTCAAACGATGCAGCAATGATTGTGAGAATATATCCACAAAATATGCATAAAAAATCACATCATAGCAACTACTATCGCTGGAGAAAGTTGGCCAGTAGCTGGTGCCCTTGTTCGCTAAGGATGCTTTCCGGATGGAACTGGACGCCTTCCAGATCCCACTCGCGATGGCGGATCCCCATGATTTCCCCGCATTCACTGCGGGCGGTGACCTCAAAGCAGTCGGCCAGCGTATCGGGATCAACCAGCAAAGAGTGGTATCGAGTAACGGTCAGCGGGTTATTCAAACCACGAAAAACGCCCTGCTGCTGATGGGTAATCGGCGACGTTTTGCCGTGCATGACCTGCCGTGCGCGAACGATGCGCGCGCCAAATGCCTGCGCGATGGCCTGATGGCCTAAACAAACGCCGAGGAGGGGAACGGTACCCGCGTAGTGGCGGATGACATCAAGAGAGATACCTGCCTCGTCCGGCGTGCAGGGGCCGGGTGAGATCACGATTTTTTCCGGCGCCAGCTTATCGATGTCATCAAGGGTGATGTCATCGTTACGTCTGACCACCACGCTGGCCCCCAGCTCGCAAAAATACTGGTAGAGGTTCCAGGTAAAGGAATCGTAATTATCAATCAGCAGGATCATGGCGGCTCCGGTCATTTATCTGCCGCCATTCTACCGAGAGTGGAGTGCTTTAGCGATACGGACGGCAGCCTCATGCCTGACGCCGCCCGGCGCAAATTATGGCAGTACTTTCGCCGACAGGATGACAATCGGTTTGGTCGGCACATTCTGGTATGGCCCAACGTTGTGGCTCGGCACCTGGGAGATTTTATCTGCCACGTCCATGCCCTTCACCACCTTGCCAAATACCGCGTAGCCAAAATCACGCTGGCCGTGGTCAAGGAAGGCGTTGTCGGCCACGTTAATAAAGAACTGGCTGGTTGCGCTATCTTTATCAGCAGTGCGCGCCATCGCGATGGTGCCGCGGGTGTTGCGCAGGCCGTTGTCGGCTTCGTTTTTAATTGGCGGGTTAGGCTGCTTCTGCTGCATCTGCTCGTTAAAGCCGCCGCCCTGAACCATAAAGCCTGGGATCACGCGGTGGAAGGTGGTGTTGTTGTAGAAACCGCTATTAACGTAGTTCAGGAAGTTTTCAACGGAAACCGGCGCTTTCTGGCTATCCAGCTGCAGCTCGATGTTGCCTGCGGAGGTGGTCAGCAGCACGTGCGGATTCGTGGTTGCTGCGAGAGCCGCAGGAGCCATCGCCGAGAGAGCAAAAACAGCCGCCACGGCCGCCAGAGTTGATTTGAGCATGAGAATTCCTTTAACAGGTGCAGTAGAGAAGCAAGTGGCTTGATTCTAAAGAGGGACAGCCCCTCAGGCCAGTGCTTTACCAAAGTTTACGCGGATGTAACGCTTATAATGAGCATGGTAAGAATTCACCCTTTCCATTTTGTGATCCAGATCACAATGAAAAGTGTAATACGCCAACGTTTGCGTAATAAAACTATGAATACATCACCTCAATGACTAAAATCTGCCCGCTCAGCGCGGTGTCAATGCGCTTTACACAACTATTCACAGGCCAGTCATGACTAACAGCAACCGTATCAAGCTCACATGGATCAGCTTCTTCTCCTACGCCCTTACCGGTGCGTTGGTGATCGTCACCGGGATGGTGATGGGAAACATCGCCGATTACTTCAATCTGCCCGTTTCCAGCATGAGTAACACCTTTACCTTCCTGAACGCTGGGATCCTGATCTCGATTTTCCTCAACGCCTGGTTGATGGAAATCGTTCCGCTGAAAACGCAGCTGCGTTTTGGCTTCATCCTGATGGTGCTGGCGGTCATTGGTCTGATGACCAGCCACAGCCTGGCGCTGTTCTCCGCCGCCATGTTCGTACTGGGGCTGGTCAGCGGGATTACCATGTCGATTGGTACCTTCCTCATCACCCATATGTATGAAGGTCGCCAGCGCGGCGCGCGTCTGTTGTTTACCGACTCCTTCTTCAGCATGGCTGGGATGATTTTCCCGATGCTGGCCGCCTGGCTGCTGGCCCGTACCATTGAGTGGTACTGGGTATACGCCTGCATTGGCCTGATCTACGTGGCTATCTTCGTGCTGACCCTCGGCTGCGACTTCCCGATTCTGGGTAAAAAAGCGCAGAACAACGACCAGCCGATCGTGAAAGAGAAGTGGGGCATTGGCGTGCTGTTCCTGTCCATCGCCGCGCTGTGCTACATCCTCGGTCAGCTGGGCTTTATCTCCTGGGTACCGGAATACGCCAAGGGCCTGGGCATGAGCCTCAACGATGCCGGCAAACTGGTCAGCGACTTCTGGATGTCTTACATGTTCGGTATGTGGGCCTTCAGCTTTATCCTACGCTTCTTCGACCTGCAGCGTATCCTGACCGTGCTGGCCGGTATTGCCACCGTGATGATGTACCTGTTCAACCACGGCGAACCGCAGCACCTGGCATGGTTTATCCTGACTCTGGGCTTCTTCTCCAGCGCGATCTACACCTCCATTATTACGCTGGGCTCCCTGCAGACCAAAGTCGCCTCACCAAAACTGGTTAACTTTGTGCTGACCTGCGGCACCATCGGCACCATGCTGACCTTCGTGGTCACCGGGCCTATCGTTGCCCATAGCGGCCCGCTGGCAGCGTTGACGACCGCAAACGGCCTGTATGCCGTTGTATTCGTCATGTGCCTTGTCCTCGGCTTTGTGAGCCGTCATCGTCAGCATGCGGTGAGTGCTTCTCACTAATCTGCCTCGCCCCTTTTCGCCGTGAAAAGGGGCGCATTTCCTTCCTCCAACTGCTGCGCTCCCTTTCCGTTGTAGGCCGGATAAGCAAAGCGCCTTCCGGCGCTCTGTGGCACATTGCCGGATGGCGCTTTGCTTATCCGGCCTACAGGATGTGAACTGAGACTGCCTAAAGCCTCTTTCAAAGCTAACAAACATCCCCCCTCTCCTTTCGCTGATTTTTCACCCTTTTTGTTCAAGAAACGCACAGCAAATAAAGTTGAGTATTTTCCGCAACTTACAAAAACACTTAAAAATCATCACCATACTCATTAAGGGGTAGGCAAAGGCTAAATTGATTTGAATCAATAATCCCACTAGCTGAATCGTTAAGGTAGGCAGTATTAGAATAGAAATCGAGGCAAAAATGAGCAAAGTCAGACTCGCAATTATCGGTAATGGCATGGTCGGCCACCGCTTTATCGAGGATCTTCTCGATAAATCCGACGCCAGCCGGTTCGATATTACCGTCTTCTGTGAAGAACCCCGCATCGCCTACGACCGCGTACACCTCTCTTCCTACTTCTCACACCACACCGCGGAAGAGCTGTCGCTGGTGCGCGAAGGCTTCTATGAGAAACACGGCGTTAAAGTGCTGGTCGGCGAGCGCGCCATCACCATCAATCGTAAAGAGAAGGTGATCCATTCCAGCGCGGGTCGTACCGTCTTTTATGACAAACTGATTATGGCGACCGGCTCCTACCCGTGGATCCCGCCTATCAAAGGGTCTGAAACTCAGGATTGCTTCGTTTACCGTACGATTGAAGATCTGAACGCCATTGAATCCTGTGCGCGCCGTAGCAAACGCGGCGCGGTAGTGGGCGGCGGCCTGCTTGGCCTCGAAGCGGCTGGCGCGTTGAAAAACCTCGGCGTCGAAACTCACGTGATCGAATTCGCCCCTATGCTGATGGCCGAACAGCTCGATCAGATGGGCGGCGAGCAGCTGAAGCGCAAAATCGAAAGCATGGGCGTGAAGGTTCACACCAGCAAAAACACTAAAGAGATCGTCCAGGAAGGCGAAAACGCGCGTAAAACCATGCGCTTCGCCGACGGCAGCCAGCTGGAAGTCGACTTTATCGTCTTCTCCACCGGTATTCGCCCGCGCGACAAGCTGGCCACCCAGTGCGGTCTGGAAGTCGCCCAGCGCGGCGGCATCATGATTAACGACCGCTGTCAGACCTCCGATCCGGATATCTACGCTATCGGCGAATGCGCCAGCTGGAAAAACCGCGTCTACGGTCTGGTGGCGCCGGGCTACAAAATGGCTCAGGTTGCCGTTGACCACATCCTCGGCAGCGAAAACAGCTTCCAGGGCGCGGATATGAGCGCCAAGCTGAAGCTGCTGGGCGTCGACGTGGGCGGCATTGGCGATGCGCATGGCCGTACGCCTGGCGCACGCAGCTACGTCTACCTCGATGAAAGCAAAGAAGTCTACAAACGCCTGATCGTCAGCCAGGACAACAAAACGCTGCTCGGCGCGGTACTGGTGGGCGACACCAGCGACTTTGGCAATCTGCTACAGCTGGCGCTGAACGCGATTGAGCTACCGGAAAACCCGGACTCGCTGATTCTGCCCGCGCATGCCAGCGGCGGTAAGCCATCTATCGGCGTGGATAAACTGCCGGACAGCGCGCAAATCTGCTCCTGCTTCGACGTGACCAAAGGCGACCTGGTCGCCGCTATCAACAAAGGGTGCCATACCGTCGCGGCGCTGAAAGCCGAAACCAAAGCCGGTACCGGCTGCGGCGGCTGTATCCCGCTGGTCACCCAGGTGCTCAACGCCGAACTGGCGAAACAGGGTATCGAAGTCAACCACAGCCTGTGTGAACACTTCGCCTTTACCCGTCAGGAGCTGTATCACCTGATTCGTGTTGAAGGTATTAAAACCTTCGACGAGCTGCTGGCGAAATACGGCAAAGGCTACGGTTGTGAAGTCTGTAAACCGACCGTCGGTTCCCTGCTGGCCTCCTGCTGGAATGAATACATCCTGAAGCCGCAGCACACGCCGCTGCAGGATACCAACGATAACTTCCTGGCCAATATCCAGAAAGACGGCACCTACTCGGTCATCCCGCGCTCTGCGGGCGGCGAAATCACCCCGGAAGGGCTGGTCGCCGTCGGCCGTATTGCCCGTGAATTCAACCTGTACACCAAAATCACCGGTTCCCAGCGTATCGGCCTGTTCGGCGCGCAGAAAGACGACCTGCCGGAAATCTGGCGTCAGCTGATTGAAGCCGGCTTCGAAACCGGTCATGCCTATGCCAAAGCGCTGCGTATGGCGAAAACCTGCGTAGGCAGCACCTGGTGCCGTTACGGCGTCGGCGACAGCGTCGGCTTCGGCGTGGAGTTGGAAAACCGCTACAAGGGCATTCGTACGCCGCACAAAATGAAGTTTGGCGTATCCGGCTGTACCCGCGAATGTGCGGAAGCCCAGGGTAAAGACGTCGGCATCATCGCGACCGAAAAAGGTTGGAACCTATACGTCTGCGGCAACGGCGGCATGAAACCGCGTCATGCGGATCTGCTGGCAGCCGACCTCGACCGCGATACGCTGATCAAGTACCTTGACCGCTTTATGATGTTCTACATCCGCACCGCCGATAAGCTGACGCGTACCGCGCCGTGGCTCGATAACATGGAAGGCGGCATCGACTATCTGCGTTCGGTGATCATCGACGACAAGCTGGGCCTGAACGACCATCTGGAAGAAGAGATCGCCCGTCTGCGTGCAGCGTTCGCCTGTGAATGGACCGAAACGGTTAACGACCCGGCCGCTCAGGTGCGCTTCAAGCACTTTATCAACAGCGCACAGCGTGACCCGAACGTGCAGGTGGTTTCAGAACGTGAACAGCATCGCCCGGCGACGCCGTACGAACGCATTCCGGTAACTCTGGTGGAGGAAAACGCATGAGCCAGTGGGTAAATATCTGCAAAATTGACGCGATTGTGCCGGCTACCGGCGTCTGCGCCCTGCTGGGCAACCAGCAGGTGGCGGTGTTCCGCCCGTACGCCGATAACCAGGTGTTCGCCATCAGCAATATCGACCCGTTCTTTGAATCGAGCGTGCTGTCCCGCGGCCTGATTGCCGAGCACCAGGGCGAACTGTGGGTAGCAAGCCCGCTGAAAAAGCAGCGCTTCCGCCTGCGTGACGGCCTGTGCATGGAGGATGAGAGCCACTCCGTCGCCCATTATGAGGTCCGCGTCAAAGACGGTCTGGTACAGCTCAAAGCCTGATCGTTTTCGGCATAAGTAATAGCTAAAACTTATGACCTTAAAGGGGTAACAGCAGCAAAAATCGTGTATTCCAGACGATGTCTGCTGTTATCCTTACCCGCATTATTTATCCCCCCGCGTTTCTATTGTTAATTCCGTGAGGTTGCCCCGTGGATCACTTACCTATCTTTTGCCAACTGCGCGATCGCGACTGTTTGCTGGTCGGCGGCGGCGATGTCGCCGAGCGCAAAGCGCGCCTGCTGCTGGACGCGGGCGCCCGCCTGACGGTAAACGCGCGGGATTACGTTCCGCAGTTCCACGTCTGGGCAGATGCGGGAATGCTGACGCTTGTCGAGGGCGACTTCCAGCCAGCGCTGCTTGACCCTTGCTGGCTCGCGATTGCCGCCACTGACGACGACGCGGTAAACCAGCAGGTTAGCGACGAAGCGGAAGTACGCCGTATTTTCTGTAACGTGGTCGATGCCCCGAAAGCCGCGAGCTTTATCATGCCGTCGATTATTGACCGCTCGCCGCTGATGGTGGCCGTCTCCTCCGGCGGCACTTCCCCGGTGCTGGCGCGTCTGCTGCGCGAAAAGCTCGAGGCGATGCTACCTCAACATCTGGGCCAGGTGGCGCACTATGCCGGCCAGCTGCGCGCGCGGGTGAAAAAGCAGTTCGCCACCATGGGTGAGCGCCGCCGTTTCTGGGAAAAGCTGTTTGTGAACGATCGTCTGGCGCAATCGCTGGCGAACCAGGACCAGAAAGCAGTAGAAGACGAAACCGAGCAGTTGCTGAATACTCCGCTGGACCATCGCGGTGAAGTGGTGCTCGTGGGTGCCGGGCCGGGGGACGCCGGATTGCTGACGCTTAAGGGGCTACAGCAGATCCAGCAGGCGGACGTGGTCGTGTATGACCGTCTGGTTTCCGACGATATTATGAATCTGGTGCGTCGCGACGCCGATCGCGTATTTGTCGGTAAACGCGCGGGCTACCATTGCGTGCCGCAGGACGAGATCAACCAGATCCTACTGCGTGAAGCGCAACAAGGTAAACGCGTGGTACGTCTGAAAGGCGGCGATCCGTTTATCTTTGGTCGTGGCGGCGAGGAGCTGGAAACCCTATGCCAGGCGGGCATTCCGTTCTCAGTCGTACCGGGAATTACCGCGGCGTCCGGCTGCTCGGCCTACTCCGGTATTCCTCTCACCCACCGCGACTACGCCCAGAGCGTACGTCTGGTCACCGGCCACCTGAAAACCGGCGGCGAGCTGGACTGGGAAAACCTGGCAGCAGAAAAACAAACGCTGGTGTTTTATATGGGGCTGAATCAGGCCACTACCATCCAGCAGAAGCTCATTGAACACGGCATGCAGGCCGATATGCCGGTCGCTATCGTGGAGAACGGTACGGCTGTTAACCAGCGCGTCGTCGACGGCCCGCTGGCGCAGCTCGGCGAGCTGGCGCAGCAGATGGCCAGCCCGGCGCTGATTATCGTTGGGCGCGTCGTTGGCTTACGGAATAAGTTAAACTGGTTCTCCTACCATTAATCCGATTAGTGACTCTTTATACGTGCCATAATATTTTTATGGCACGCTTATCATTGTTTTATCTCGTTTATTTTCAGGCGTTAGATTATTTAAAATTATCTATTAATAGATATAACAACGAACCGCGTTGACTCAACATTTAATTTTAAGTTTATATATTAGCGGCTTAATTCAATCATGTTTTAAAGCATACGGAATTATGCATAAATAAATTTTTTTAATTAAATGGGATTATAAATGAAAAACATGTTAAAAGCGGCAGCGGTACTGCTGGTGCTGTCTACCCTGACAGCTTGCACCGGTTCTATCCAGAACAAAAAAGATAATTGCTCATACGACTATTTACTGCACCCGGCTATTTCCATCTCTAAAATAATTGGCGGCTGCGGCGCTCCGGCACAAGTGAAATAAATAATATTTATTTCCAAAATAAAAAACCGGGAAATATCCCGGTTTTTTATTTATTGAAGCAGACAATTATGGCTTAGCCACAAAACCAATTGCGTCGTACACCGCCTTCAGCGTCTCGGAAGCACGCGCGCTGGCCTTTTCCGCACCCTCTTTCATGATCTTCTGCAGGAAGGCTTCATCATTGCGGTAGCGGTTATAGCGCTCCTGCAGCTCGCTCAGCATACCGGAAACCGCTTCGGCGACTTCCCCTTTCAGGTGGCCGTACATCTTGCCTTCGAAGTGTTTCTCCAGCTCCGGAATGCTCTGACCGGTGACGCCAGACAGAATATCCAGCAGGTTAGACACGCCCGCTTTCTCTTTCAGGTCATAACGAATGACCGGCGGCTCTTCGGAATCGGTCATCGCACGTTTGATCTTCTTGACCACCGATTTCGGATCTTCCAGCAGGCCAATCACGTTGTTGCGGTTGTCATCGGACTTGGACATTTTCTTGGTCGGCTCCAGCAGCGACATCACGCGCGCGCCGGACTTCGGAATAAACGGCTCGGGTACTTTGAACACGTCGCCGTAGATGGCGTTGAAACGCTGGGCGATATCGCGGCTTAGCTCAAGATGCTGTTTCTGGTCTTCACCCACCGGCACCTGGTTGGTTTGATACAGCAGGATATCTGCCGCCATCAGCACGGGATAATCGAACAGACCGGCGTTGATGTTTTCCGCATAGCGCGCGGATTTGTCTTTGAACTGAGTCATACGGCTCAGCTCGCCAAAATAGGTGTAGCAGTTCAGCGCCCAGCCCAGCTGCGCGTGTTCCGGCACGTGGGACTGTACGAAGATGGTACTTTTTTCCGGGTCGATACCACAGGCCAGATACAGCGCTAAGGTGTCGAGCGTAGCTTTACGCAGCGCCTGCGGATCCTGGCGAACGGTAATCGCGTGCTGGTCAACGATGCAGTAGATGCAGTGATAGTCGTCTTGCATATTGACCCACTGACGCAGCGCACCCATGTAGTTACCGATTGTCAGTTCACCTGACGGCTGTGCGCCGCTAAATACGATGGGCTTAGTCATGTTCTGATTCCTGATTTTCACTGTTCGGAAGCCCAAGAGCGGGCAAAAGTTGGTTAAAGTGGTCGAAGACAACGTCCGGCTCGCTGAGCGCGATGGCTTCGCCATAGTTATAGCCGTAGGTCAGGCCGACGCAGGCGCAGCCCGCCGCTTTTGCGGCCTGAATATCGTTGCGTGAATCGCCAACAAACAGCAGCGCTTCCGGCGTAATGGAGAGCGTCTCAGCGACCTTCAGCAGCGGCTCCGGATGCGGCTTTTTGTTTTGCACATCATCGCCGCCAATCACCGCGGAGAAATAGCCGTCGATGCCCAACGATGCCAGAATCGGCGCCACGAAAGGCGTCGGCTTGTTGGTCACCACCGCCAGCGGCAGGCCACTGGCGTGCAGCGCAGCCAACGTCTGCTCAACGTGCGGGAACAGGAAGCTACCTTCTTCTGCGAATTCAGCGTAATAACGATCGAACAGGCGACGCAGCACGCGAAGCTGCTCATCCTGAGGAATATCGTGGCTATCGACGGACGGTTTCCTCTGCGCCGCACGCTGGGTAGCACGCTCCTGACGGGCCCAGTTGAGCGCCCGCTCCATCAGAATATCGGCACCGTTGCCAATCCAGGTGACCACGCGGTCTTCACCGGCAACCGGTAGTTCCAGCGCGTACAACGCGCTATCCACCGCCGCCGTCAGCCCCGGTGCGCTATCGACTAACGTCCCATCGAGGTCAAACGCGACGCCGCGAATGCTTTGCAATTTATCCATGACTTACCTTTGCCAGCTCACTGCGCATTTCATCAATGACTTTTTTGTAGTCAGGTTGACCAAAAATCGCCGAACCGGCAACGAACATATCTGCTCCCGCCGCCGCGATTTCACTAATGTTGTTCACTTTAACACCGCCGTCGACTTCAAGACGGATGTCATAGCCAGATTCATCAATACGGCGACGCACTTCACGCAGCTTATCCAGCGTGTGCGGAATAAAGGACTGACCGCCAAAGCCTGGGTTCACCGACATCAGCAGAATGACGTCCAGCTTATCCATCACGTAGTCGAGATAGCTCAGCGGCGTGGCCGGGTTCAACACCAGCCCCGCTTTGCAGCCTTGCTCTTTGATCAGCTGCAGCGTGCGGTCAACGTGCTCGGAGGCTTCCGGGTGAAAGGTGATGATGCTGGCACCTGCGGCGGCGAAGTCCGGAACCAGGCGGTCCACCGGCTTCACCATCAGGTGTACATCGATAGGGGCGGTGATACCGTAGTCACGCAGCGCTTTCAGCACCATCGGCCCGATGGTCAGGTTCGGCACGTAATGGTTATCCATAACATCGAAATGAACCACATCCGCCCCGGCGGCCAGCGCACGCGCCGTATCTTCCCCCAGGCGGGCAAAGTCGGCCGACAAAATTGAAGGGGCAATCAGGTACTGTTTCATCCGCATCTCCTCAGAGCCTATCCATTAGGGTCTTTAACGTTGTTTTTTATCCGGCGGGCGATACAGCGCGAGCAGCTCGTCCACCTTTTTACGCGTGCCGCCGTTGCGGCTAATGCTGCGTCGGACCTTCACGACGTGCATCTGCGTTGCGTTTTTATACCATTCCAGCGTTAGCGGCGTACGGTGGTTTGAGATAAGCACCGGTATTCGCTTCGCCATCAGTTCTTCAGCTTTCTGCGCCAGAACCTCCTGCTGCTGTAGGCTAAAGCTGTTGGTGTGGTAGGCCGTAAAATTCGCCGTCGCCGACAGCGGCGCGTACGGCGGGTCACAGTAGACCACGGCATTCTTCCCGGCGCGCTTCATACAGTCTTCATAAGACTCGCAGTAGAACTCGGCATTTTGCGCTTTCTCGGCAAAGTGACGCAGCTCGGCTTCCGGGAAGTAAGGTCTCTTATAGCGCCCAAACGGGACGTTAAACTCACCGCGCAGGTTGTAACGACACAGGCCATTGTAGCCGTGGCGGTTAAGGTACAAAAACAGCACCGCGCGACGGAACAGGTCGGTGCTGGCATTAAACTCTTCGCGGAACTGATAGTAGCGCTCGGCGCTATTGGTCTCGGGCACAAACAGCGCCCGCGATTGCTCAACGTACTCATCGGCGCGTGTTTTAACGATTTTATAGAGCTCAATGAGGTCGCTGTTGATATCAGCCAGAATATAACGCGAAAAATCGGTATTCAGGAATACCGATCCAGCACCAACGAAGGGTTCAACCAGGCAATCACCTTTCGGCAGATGGCCTTGAATTTCATCGAGCAGCGGGTACTTCCCCCCTGCCCATTTCAAAAAAGCGCGATTTTTTTTCATGCGGCCTGACTACTTACACTCTCTCCGGCTGTGGAGAAAGCTCCGACAGCATCCTGCGCTTCTACGCCCCGCTCATACCCAATGGTACAAACGGGGCGGTTGCTAACGAAACGGCGATTACTTCAGATCCGATTGAACCTGATGCAGCGGTTTCGCCCACGGGTTTTTCGCCTGTACGTCGGCTGGCAGCGTGGTCACGGCGCGTTTGGCATCATCTTTCGATGCGTAGATACCGCTGACCAGAACATACCACGGCTGGCCGTTACGAGAGGTTTCATACACCACGTAGTTTTTCAGGTTCTCTTTCTTCGCCCAACCGTTCAGGTTGTCGTAGTTAGAAGAGGAACTGAGTTGCAGCGTGTAGTGCGAGCCTGAAGCTGATTTCAACGAACCGACATCGCCAGCGGATTTACCGGTTGCCGCTGCAGGGGCTGCCGTCGCGGCGGCGGTAGCTGCAGGTGCAGTGGTGGTGGTAGTCGCTGGTTTCGCCGTTTCAGCTGCCGGCGCTTTAGTCGGCGCAGGCGTTGCGGCCGTTACGGTTTGCTTCGGCGCAGTCGTCACCGGCTTCGCTTCAGCAGGTTTGCTTTGTGCCGTCGTCGTCTGCGTTTTCGCAGGGGCAACCGGCTGCGGTTTGGCTTCGATGACCGTGTGCTTACGTTCCGGACGCGGAGCGGTCGCAGTCTGACGCGGGGTTTCCGGTGCCGTTACCGCCGGACGCGCACCGTTACGGATAGGAGCGACGGTCGCAGGTTCGGTCGGCAGCGTGGAATTGACCACGGCGTCATCAATCTGGCCCTGCTGCTGAGTCAGCGCATTATTCAGATCGCCCTGTACTTCTACGCGCTGCTGTCCATCCGGCGCAGCGGTTTGCTGACCCTGGGTCGGCGTAGAGGAGATAGGCGGCAGAGAAACGTCCTGCTGCTGGTTCGCTTCCGGCGCAGGCTGGCTCTGGCTCACATTGGCCTGATCGACATTATCGCCGCCAGACAGAGAAATACTCTTCTCAGCAGAAGCACTCTGATCGTTTGAAGACGGGGCTTTCAATGCCGAACCGATGCCGACGATCAGCACCAGCAGCACCACGACGCCCAGCCCCATCATGATGTACTGACGAGAAGCAGGCTTACGCGGCGCGACATTTTTACGTTTACGCGGGCGGCGCTCTACGACTTCTTCTGCATCATCCTCATCGGATGGGTCAGAGTCCTCGTATTCGTCTTCCGGTTCAATTTCTTCACGTGCTTTGCGACTACGGGACGGACGACGCTCATCCGCATCAAGATCCACATCATCAAAGTTGATCTGTGGCTCGTTGTCACGATCGGAAGATTGACGAGAGCGACCAGTACGACGATCGCTGGGATCGGGTTTCAGCTCGTCTTCTGGTTTAAATTCATCCATTTAACACCCCACTAAAAGGCTTATGCCACGACAATTGCACATCACCTGAAGTTAAAACACCGCGCGAACGCGGCTAGACCTTTCTTATAGTTGCGCCTGCTGAGTATCAGCAATAGCGCCAAGAACCACATCGTGGGATACGCCACCGCGTACCTCACTTTTCCCGATAGCCAACGGCAGCACTAAGCGCATTTCGCCAGCCAGGACTTTTTTATCTCGCAGCATATGCGGCAGATAGGCTTGCGCCGTCATCTCCTGCGGACCGGTAACCGGCAGACCCGCACGTTTGAGCAGCGCGATGATACGCTGAGTATCCTGGGCGTCAAATTGACCCAGTCGCTCAGCGGCATGCGCTGCCATCACCATACCTGCCGCCACGGCCTCACCGTGCAGCCAGTTGCCGTAGCCCATTTCGGCTTCAATAGCATGGCCAAACGTATGCCCAAGATTGAGTAAAGCACGTAACCCGGTTTCGCGCTCGTCGGCTGCGACAACATCGGCTTTCAGCTCACAACAACGGCGAATACAGTACGCCATCGCTTTTTCATCCAGCGCCATCAGCGCATCAATGTTGTTTTCCAGCCATTCGAAGAACGGTGCATCCAGAATGATGCCGTACTTAATGACTTCAGCCAGGCCGGAAGAGAGCTCGCGTTTCGGCAATGTTTTCAGGCAATTCAGGTCAACCACCACGGAGGCTGGCTGCCAGAATGCGCCGATCATATTTTTGCCGAGAGGATGGTTGACCGCAGTTTTGCCGCCAACCGAAGAGTCCACCTGCGAAAGCAGAGTGGTAGGCACCTGGATAAAGCGCACGCCGCGCTGATAGCTCGCCGCGGCAAAACCGGTTAAGTCGCCAATCACGCCGCCGCCCAGGGCGACAAGAGTGGTATCACGACCGTGCGGTTTTTGCAGAAGCGCGGTGAAGACGGTATCCATCACAGCCAGGCTTTTGTACTGTTCGCCGTCCGGCAGAATGACGCTATCAACCTTCACGCCAGCCTGCTCGAGCACGGTTCGAACCTGGTCCAGATAAAGCGGTGCCAGCGTTTCGTTGGTGACCAGCATAACCTGATCGCCAGACTTGAGCGGTAAGAAGGAAGCTGGATCGTTAAACAAACCAGCCGCGATGGTAATCGGGTAACTACGTTCCCCGAGAGTTACTGTAAGCCTCTCCATAACGCGACGTCCACCTTAGTGACTTATATTCGCTGGCGTTCTACTTTTCTGGCCAGTATTAGTTGCTTTCCAGCATATGGATAATCTGGTTGGCGACAACTTTTGCGCTTTGATCGTCAGTGCGAATAGTGACGTCGGCAATCTCTTCGTACAGCGGATTACGTTCGTCAGCCAGCGCCTCGAGCACTTCACGCGGCGGCGTTTCGACCTGCAGCAGCGGGCGTTTTTTGTCACGCTGGGTGCGCGCTAGCTGTTTTTCAATGGTCGTTTCCAGGTAGACGACAACACCACGAGCGGAGAGACGATTGCGCGTTTCACGTGATTTTACAGAGCCACCGCCTGTTGCCAGAACAATACCCTGCTTTTCCGTTAACTCATTGATGATTTTTTCTTCGCGGTCACGGAAACCTTCTTCGCCTTCGACATCAAAGACCCAGCCCACGTCAGCGCCTGTTCGTTTCTCAATCTCTTGATCAGAATCGTAAAATTCCATATTGAGCTGTTGAGCCAGCTGGCGCCCAATGGTGCTTTTTCCGGCACCCATGGGCCCAACCAGAAAGATATTGCGTTTCTCTGCCATTTTTTTGGTACTACTAAGACTATTCGTTAATGATAAATCCGCGCCGCAGAACATCGCGCGTCGCAGGACATGAACTGAAACCTCTTATGCAATAGAGCGAGAGTCAGACTGAAAATTATCTCAATACTCCGGCTGGTTTGGCAACAGATTAAATCAGCAGACTACAGGAGAAGGAGCGGTGCGTACTGACACTCAAATCGGTACTCCTTGTATGCTAAATCTGGCCCCACGTCAAACTCGGGACACGCCTTCCCACTGAAATTCGCCTGATTCTTCTCTGCTATTGCGCAGAAATAATACGTGGCGTGATAAACACCACCAGTTCACGTCGTTCATTATCCTTACCATCTCGGCGAAAAAGATGGCCCAGCAACGGAATATCCCCAAGAAAAGGCACGCTGTCGCTGGCGTTTTTATTCTTTTGGGAAAAAATACCGCCTAACGCCAGCGTTTCACCGCTCTTCACTTCCACTTGAGTTTCAATCTCTTGCTTATCGATCGCTAACACTTCGCCATCCGCCTGTTGCAGCACCTGGCCCGGCATGTTTTCGCTGATGTGCAGCTTCAGCCGCACGCGACCGTTCTGTAACACCGTTGGCGTCACTTCCATGCCCAGCACGGCCTCTTTAAATTCAACCGACGTTGCGCCGCTTTCCCCACTCGAGACCTGATAAGGAATTTCACTCCCCTGTTTGATGCTGGCGGGCTGGAGGTGCGAGGCCAGCAGGCGCGGGCTGGCGATAATATCCACCTTCTGTTTCTGCTCCAGGGCGGAAAGCTCCAGCTCAAGCAGCCGACCATTGATGCGACCAATGTTGAACCCGGCGCGAGTGGTGGCGTCAGCGACCGAGAGATCGCTGCTCAACGTAGTGATTTTTCCTGCACCAACCACACCGTCCGCATCCGCAAGGCTCCACTTCACCCCCAGCTCACGCAGGCTGGTTTCATTAATGGTGACAATATGCGCAGCCAGCTCAACCTGACCGACGGGAATATCCATCTCCTTCGCCCAGGCGCTGAACGCCGGCAGATGTTCGCTATCGTCACGGACAATCAGGCGGTTAGTCCGTTTATCGACGGTCAACGTCCCACGCGCACTCAGTAGTTTGCCTCCTGACTTTGCCAGCTCACCGGCATCGGCATAGTGCAGCACGATGCTACTGTGGCTCAGCGGCAGCCTCTGCTGACGCCGCGTTTGTTCCGCCAGCGCTCGGGCCTGCTTCTCTTCACGCCAGCGCTGCGAATAGACATAGAGCACGCCTCCTTCCTGATTCAGCACCAGCTCACTGCTGGTGATCACCGTCTGTAGCGCCTGCTTCCACGGCAGGTTGCGCAGCTGAAGCGAGAGCGAGCCCTGTACGTCGGGGGCAATCACCAGATTTTTCTGCTCAAGGTCGGCCAGGCTTTGCAGCACCTGTGCCACCGGCACGTCATCCACCACCAGCGTGACGTTTTTCGCCGAACTTAGCAGCGGCAGAAGCAGCAGTATCAGCAGACTTATCCTTTTCATTATGGGTCGTTCCTTCTCTTTTCCATTGCCAGCGCTGCGGCTCGCAGCCCGTGCCAACATCCACCGTCAGCTCATCCGGCGTGAGGGTCGTTACGCGCCACCCGGTGTTCAGTACGGTGTCGTTTTCCAGACGTTGCCATACCTCGTCATCGCGCTGAACGAGGCCAATCGTCCGCCCATCCATGGCAATCGCTCCACGATAGCGCCAGAGATTGAGCTGCGCGCTGTGGCAGGGATCATCGACTGGCGCAAAGGGATCGCGCAGACCGCAAAGCAGCGGAACCACGAGGAGAATGCTGGGTAAGCGCTTAAGGTTCATCGTCATGCACCAGTCGCATGGTGAAACGCAGCGTGCCGTTTTCTCCAGTTAGCGCAAACGCAGCCACCTGCATATCGCGCTCCGCCAGCAACGAAAAGGTGCTAACAACCTGCAGCCACGGCGTATCGAGCACCAGCTCACCACCCTTGTCGGAAGGTTGCCAGCTCACCAGTTTGGCCCCAGCCTGCTGAAACGCAGCCGGAGAGAATGCAACGACAGGGGGCACAACCGACTCCGCCCCTTCAGGCAGGACACGCAGAGGCATCAGCCGCTGCCACCCTGCCACGTACTGCGCATGCTGCCGCTGGCGGGCTTCATTTCCTTTCTCGAACGTCAGGTTGACCTGCTTCATCATGTAAAAGCACAGCCCGCAGCCCGCCAGCAGCGCCATTAGTCCGGTGAGACGCAGCGCGTTCAGCCTTGAGACCGCTCGCCAGCCATCAGGGAGTCGCATGCGCTCTCTCCTCATTAAGCTGAAAGCGCACCAGCCAACGTCCGGCGCTATCACGCTGAATTTTTCCCGGCTTCGCGGGCTGAAAACCGGGCACGGTCTCCAGGCGATGTTCAAGCTCCGTCAGCGCAGGAAAACGCGTCAACGTTGCCGAGAGCGACAGCGTATGGTCACGGTAATCCAGCGCATTCAGCCACGCTTGAGCAGGCAAACCCTCTGCCAACGTCATGAGACGGGCGGACCACGCGCGTGTTTCCTGTCGGCGAGCCTGTTTTTGTGCATTCCGCACCTTCTGCTTTTCCCGTTCAGCCTGCTCACGTTCACGTAGTATCAACCGCTGGGCTATCTGCCGCTCTGCAGCAATATGCATGTCATTCACCGCCTGTACCGCTTTTCCGTTCAGCCAGCAGGACAGCACCATAACGGCGCCACACAGCCAACATATCGCTACGCCCGCGCCCCAGCGGCGAAGGTGCTGATAAAAACGGATCCGCCGCCATGGTAGAAAGTTTACGGCCTGGATCATCACATCACCGTTCCCATCGCCAGCCCAATCGCTACCGCAAAAGCATCGCCACAGACCGGCAGCGGCGGCTGCTTTTGCGTTATGGCACTCCAGGGGTCGAAATAAGGGTATGGCGTTTCCTCTGCCGTGCAGCACACCAGCCGCGGCGAAGTAATGCCCAGCCGTTCCCCCAGCATGGCGACCTCATGCAGCGCACAGCTACCCCATCGCTCCCGGCTGGCCCAGAGCCACTGTGCGTCGTCGCGCCACAGCAGCACCGTATCCGCTTCTGCTAGCTGCGGCATAAAAGCCCGCAGCGCACAGGCATCCGGCGTAATCGCGACCACCTGAAGGCGCAGACGGCGTGACAAATGCTGTAGCCGTGCGACGTCACGCTGCTGCGCGGCGGTAACGTTCCAGTCGCCTTGTGGCTCTGCCAGGTGGTAATCAAAACACAGCGCCTCCGCAGGCATCTCCAGTTGCTGCGACATCGCGCTGGCAATCCATTGGTTTTGCTCATTTTCTCGCAAGGCGATCGCGGCACGAGG
>NZ_LXEU01000011.1 GCF_001654985.1 Kluyvera georgiana ATCC 51603 | reverse complement strand
ACGAGGTAGGTTTTTTTGTAACGTTCTATTGGCAGGAAACGCGATGCTTACCGCATGCTGCCAGGGGAGTTCACGGCGCCACGGCGTAAGGGCGGCGAGCAGAGCATCGTCATCGGGGGAAGCAAGCGGCAGTTGCCACCAGCGGCGCAGCGACCAGCCCAGGCGGGCGCGCTGGAGAGCAACGATAAAAATATTATCTTGCTTAATATGGAGACCCATTTGCCAACAGTTGAAAGCCATTTCACGATTATCCTTACGTCACCGCAGGGTGACGGCTATATCAATGAATCAGGCTTGCCTTTATACTACCGCGCGTTTGTTTATAAACTGCCCAAATGACACTCAATGGGAAATCTCCGGTGAAGTTCGTAAAGTATTTATTCATCCTTGCAGTCTGTTGCATTCTGCTGGGAGCAGGCTCGATTTATGGCCTCTACAAATATATTGAGCCGCAGCTGCCAGACGTCGCTACGCTCAGAGACGTGCGCCTGCAGGTGCCCATGCAGGTCTATAGCGCAGATGGCGAGCTCATCGCACAGTACGGTGAGAAACGCCGTATTCCGATGACTCTCAACCAGATTCCGCCACAGATGGTAAAGGCGTTCATTGCCACCGAAGATAGCCGCTTCTATGAGCACCACGGGATTGATCCCATTGGTATCTTCCGTGCGGCCAGCGTCGCGCTGGTGAACGGCCACGCCTCTCAGGGGGCCAGTACCATTACTCAACAGCTGGCGCGTAACTTCTTCCTTAGCCCTGAAAAGACGCTGATGCGTAAAATTAAGGAAGCGTTCCTGGCTATTCGCATCGAGCAGTTGCTGAGCAAAGATGAAATTCTCGAGCTGTATCTGAACAAGATCTACCTCGGCTACCGCGCTTACGGCGTGGGGGCGGCGGCGCAGGTTTACTTCGGTAAGCCAGCCGACCAGTTGAGCCTCAGTGAAATGGCGGTGATTGCCGGTCTGCCGAAAGCGCCGTCGACCTTCAACCCGCTATACTCGCTGGACCGTGCCACCGCACGTCGCAACGTTGTGCTGTCGCGTATGCTGAGTGAAGGCTATATCACCCAGGCGCAGTACGATCAGGCGCGCAGCGAAGCTATTGACGCCAACTATCACGCGCCGGAAATCGCCTTCTCCGCGCCGTATCTCACCGAGATGGTGCGTCAGGATATGGTGAAACAATACGGCGAACAGGCCTATGAAGACGGCTACCGTGTTTACACCACCATCACGCGCAAAAATCAGCAGGCGGCCCAGCAGGCGCTGCGTAATAACGTGATGGATTACGATATGCGCCACGGCTACCGCGGCCCGGCCAACGTGCTGTGGAAAGCGGGTGAAGCCCCCTGGGACAGTAAGAAAATTCGTGCCTCGCTGCGTCCGCTGCCGTCTTACGGCCCGCTGTTGCCCGCCGTGGTGACAGCCGCGAATCCGCAGGAAGCGACGGTGGAACTGGCCGACGGTACTTCGGTGTCGATAGGCATGGAAGGCATGCGCTGGGCGCGTCCTTATCGTTCCGACACCGCGCAGGGCCCAACCCCGCGTAAGGTGACGGACGTGGTACAGGCTGGGCAGCAGATTTGGGTACGCCAGAACGGCGACAGCTGGTGGCTAGCACAGGTACCGGACGTCAATTCCGCGCTGGTGTCGATTAACCCGAAAAATGGCGCCATCATCGCGCTGGTGGGCGGCTTCGACTTTAACCAGAGCAAGTTCAACCGTGCGACTCAGGCGCTGCGTCAGGTTGGTTCCAACATCAAGCCCTTCCTCTACACCGCCGCGATGGATAAAGGCTTAACGCTGGCCAGTATGCTCAACGACGTGCCTATCTCCCGTTGGGATGCCGGCGCCGGTTCTGACTGGCAGCCGAAAAACTCCCCGGCAGAGTACGCGGGCCCTATTCGCCTGCGTCAGGGTCTGGGGCAGTCGAAGAACGTAGTGATGGTGCGCGCGATGCGAGCAATGGGCGTGGATTATGCGGCGGAATATCTGCAGCGTTTTGGCTTCCCGGCGGAAAACATCGTGCATACCGAATCGCTGGCGTTAGGTTCCGCCTCGTTCACGCCGCTACAGGTCGCGCGTGGCTACGCGGTGATGGCGAACGGCGGCTTCCTGGTTGACCCTTATTACATCAGCAAAATTGAAAATGACCAGGGCGGCGTGCTGTTTGAAGCGAAGCCGAAAATTGCCTGTGCCGAGTGCAACCTGCCGGTAATCTACGGTGATACGCCGAAGTCGAACGTGCTGGAGAATCAGGACGTGGAAGACGTCGCCATCTCGCAGACCCCGCAAAACGCCACCGTTCCAATGCCGGAACTGGAGCAGGCAAACCAGCAGTTGGTGGCTCAGAGCGGCGGTCAGGAGTATGCGCCGCACGTGATTAACACCCCGCTGGCGTTCCTGATTAAGAGCGCGCTGAATACCAACATCTTCGGCGAGCCGGGCTGGCAGGGTACCGGCTGGCGCGCAGGCCGCGACCTGGGTCGCCGCGATATCGGCGGTAAGACCGGGACCACCAACAGTTCGAAAGATGCCTGGTTCTCCGGCTACGGGCCGGATGTGGTCACCTCAGTGTGGATTGGCTTTGACGATCATCGTCGCGATCTGGGGCGCACAACCGCCTCTGGCGCGATCAAAGATCAGATTTCCGGTTACGAAGGCGGCGCGAAGAGCGCGCAGCCAGCCTGGGATGCGTTTATGAAACAGGTGCTGGCGGGCGTGCCGGAACAGCCGCTGACGCCGCCGCCGGGCGTGGTGACGGTCAACATCGACCGCAGCACCGGGCAGCTTGCCAACGGTGGCAGCAGCCGCCAGGAGTACTTCATTGACGGAACGCAGCCGACACAACAGGCGGTTCACGAGGTGGGGACTGAAGTGATTGATAACGGGGAAACCCACGAGTTGTTCTGATGTTATAGCAGAATTTCCGCAGTCCATCAGACGA
>NZ_LXEU01000010.1 GCF_001654985.1 Kluyvera georgiana ATCC 51603 | reverse complement strand
TAAAAAAGGCGCCGCTGGCGCCTTTTTTATGACAATCGGCCCTGAGCTTTTAGCCATTCGCGCAACAGGAACAGCGCGCTGACGTTACGCGCCTCGTTAAAGTCTGGATCGTCGAGCAAATCCATCAGGTTAGCCAGCGGCCAGCGCACCTGCGGCAGCGGCTCCGGCTCATCGCCCGGCAGCGATTCCGGGTACAAATTTTCCGCCACCACGATGTTCATTTTGCTGGAGAAGTAGGACGGTGCCATGCTCAGCTTTTTCAGGAACGTCAGTTCATGCGCGCCAAAACCCACCTCTTCTTTCAGCTCGCGGTTTGCCGCCTGCATCACCGTTTCGCCCGGGTCAATGAGCCCTTTGGAAAAGCCCAGCTCATAGGATTCGGTGCCGACGGCATATTCACGAATCAGAATAATGTGGTCGTCGACAATCGGCACAATCATTACCGCTTCACGTGAGGACGGTTTCATACGTTCATAAACGCGACGAACGCCGTTGCTGAATTCCAGGTCAACGCTTTCCACATTAAACAGGCGAGATTGCGCCACGGTTTCAACATGAAGGATGGTAGGTTTCTGTAATGATTTGCTCATTGGGCCGGATCTTTGCAGTGGTGACTTTTATCATTGTGCGATAGCGATGAGGTTCCGGCAATGTATAAAGCGTTTTATTTACATCATTGTAACCTTTATCAACCCATCTCTCATTTCTGGATAAATGTCAAGAGCTTGAATTGCAATTGAGAATTTACTGATACTCGTCAGAGGATGGGTTTGTTATGCTTACGTTTTGCGAGAGTCTATAAACTCTTTATAGTACCTCTGTAATACGTGCCGATGGTTAATAAGAAAAGCGGGCGACTCAAGAGACCTCTAAGAAAAAGTATGATGGGAAAAGCATGGGCACATTGATGATCTTTACCGTAGCGATACTGATCTGCGCCGTGCTGGTCGGTTGGCTCTTTCGTAAAAGGACAAAACGCCTTCAATTACCGTGGCTGCACCTTTTTCCTGGCGCAACCACGCGAAAACTGACCGACGAAGAGCGCCAGGGCGTTGAAAACTATCTGGGCGATCTGAACCGCGATTTGCAGGTTCCGGCGTCCGGCTCGACGATCGCGCCAACGGCGCTAACCCTCAACGCGCAAAGCGGCACCGTGTTCACGCTGACCCGCTCCATCACGCGCTATGGCATTACGACCGACGATCCGAATAAATGGCGCTATTTCCTCGACTCCGTGGAAGTGCACCTGCCGCCGTTCTGGGAACAGCATATTAACGATGAAAACAGCATTGAGCTTATCGTCACCGACGATATGCCGCTGGTCATCGGGCTCAACGGCCATTCACTCAAATCCTACTCGCAAGAGAGCCAGAATTTCGCGCTGGAGTCGACCACCTCGACGCAAGCCTCCATTCGCGGCGAAGAAAGCGAACAAATTGAACTGCTCAACATTCGCCAGGAAACCCATGAAGAACACGCGCTCAGCCGCCCCGACGGGCTGCGCGAGGCGCTGCTGATTGCCTCGGCGTTTTTGCTATTTTATTGCAGCCTGATTGCTCCTGCGGTATTTACCCCGTGGGTGCTGGGCGGAGCGCTGCTGCTGCTCGCTGGCGGGCTATGGGGACTCTTTGCTCCCCCCACCAAGACCTCTCTGCGCGAGATCCACTGCCTGCGCGGCACCCCTAAGCGTTGGGGCCTGTTTGGTGAAAACGATCAGGAACAGATCAACAACATCTCGCTCGGCATTATCGACCTCATCTATCCGCGTCACTGGCAGCCTTTTGTCGCGCAGGATCTGGGGCAGAAAACGGATATTGATATCTACCTTGACCGGCACGTGGTCCGTCAAGGGCGTTTCCTCTCGCTGCATGATGAAGTCAAAAACTTCCCGCTTCAGCACTGGTTGCGCAGCGCAGTCATTGCCGGCGGCGCGTTGCTGGTGGTGGTCATGATGTGGGTGAGCGTGCCGCTGAATATGCCGTTTAAGTTTACGATTTCATGGCTGAAAGGCGCCCAAACCGTAGAAGCCAAAGACGTTCGCCAGTTAGCGCAGGTCGGCGTACGCGTAGGCGACACGCTGCATCTGAGCGGCATCGGGATGTGTAATATTCACTCACCGGGCACCTGGACGGCGCAGGAAAGCTCGCCGTTCCTGCCGTTTGACTGTTCACAGATTATCTGGAACGACGCGCCGCGTCTGCCGCTGCCAGAATCCGAAACCGTCAGCAAAGCCACGGCGTTGGTGCAAGCGGTCAATCGTCAGCTGCATCCTTCTGCGGACGATGACTCTCGTGTCAGCGCAGCGCTGCGCTCTGCCATTCAGAAATCCGGGATGGTCCTGCTGGATGACTTTGCCGATATTGTGCTGAAAACGAAAGATCTGTGTTCAGCCGCCGACGACTGCGTGCGGCTGAAGAATGCTCTGGTCAACCTTGGCAACACCCGCGACTGGGATGCGCTCGTTAAGCGCGCCAACTCCGGCAAGCTCGACGGCGTTAACGTCCTCCTGCGCCCGGTCAGCGCCGAATCGCTGGATAATCTGGTAGAAACCTCCACCGCGCCGTTTATCCTGCGCGAAACCGCACGCGCGGCGCAGGCGCTCAATAGCCCGGCACCGGGTGGCTTCCTCATTACCAGCGATGAAGGTAGCGACTTTGTGACCCAGCCGTACCCAACCACCAGCCTGTATGACTATCCAGCACGCGAGCAGTGGAACGAGTTCCAGCGTCTGGCGGGTATGCTGATGCATACCCCGTTCCACGCCGAAGGCATCGTGACGAATCTCTATACCGACGCCAACGGTACCCAGCATATCAACCTGCACCGTATGCCGGACAGCAGCGGGCTGTGGCACTATCTGGCCACCACGCTGCTGATGCTGGCGATGATTATCTGCACAATTTACAACGGCATTCAGGCGCTGCGCCGCTATCATCGCCATCGGGAACGTCTGGCCGAAATTCAGAAATACTATGAAAGCTGCATCAACCCGGTTCTGCTTTCATCACCGGATGACTTTAAGTCCGATTTCCCGACCCACTAGCCGCCTCACAAGTCGCGACGGAGTTATGTTACTCTGTCGCGCATTTCTTCCGTCTGGAGACTCAGCATGCATTTCGACATCGCCTGGCAAGAGGTTGATACCGTACTTCTGGACATGGACGGCACGCTCCTCGACCTCGCCTTCGACAGTTATTTCTGGCAAAAACTGGTGCCGGAAACCTACAGCACAAAGCATGGCATCAGCCTGCAGGCGGCTCGGGAAGCCATCCGCCAGGAATACCACGCGGTGCAACATACGCTAAACTGGTACTGTCTGGACTACTGGAGCGAGCGGCTGGGTCTGGATATCTGCTCGATGACCAGCGAGCAGGGGCCGCGCGCGGTGCTGCGCGATGATACCGTCCCCTTCCTGGATGCGCTGAAGGCCAGCGGCAAACGCCGTATCCTGCTGACCAACGCGCATCCGCACAACCTTGCGGTGAAGCTGGAACACACGGGTCTCGACGCACACCTTGATTTATTACTTTCCACCCATACATTTGGTTATCCGAAAGAGGATCAGCGGTTATGGCAGGCCGTGGCGGAAAAGACGGGACTGGAAGCCGAACGTACGCTGTTCATCGACGATAGCGAAGCGATTCTGGATGCCGCCGCACGCTTTGGGATTCGCTATTGCCTCGGCGTCACTAACCCCGATTCGGGCATGGCGGAAAAAGCGTATCTACGTCATCCCGCACTTAACGATTACCGTCGTCTGATCCCCTCACTGCACGTGAAGGAGTGACCATGAAAGAGAAGCCCACTGACGGCGTCAGGCTGGATAAGTGGCTCTGGGCCGCGCGTTTTTATAAGACCCGCGCCCTGGCACGCGAGATGATTGAAGGCGGTAAAGTTCACTATAACGGGCAGCGTTCCAAGCCCAGTAAAGTTGTCGAACTGAACGCACAATTGACGCTACGTCAGGGAAATGACGAACGCACCGTGGTGGTGAAAGCCATTACCGAGCAGCGCCGCCCGGCGACGGAGGCCGTCGCGCTATATGAAGAGACGGCAGAAAGTATCGAAAAGCGCGAAAAAGTTGCCCTGGCGCGCAAGCTGAATGCGCTGACCATGCCGCATCCGGACAGACGGCCGGATAAAAAAGAGCGGCGCGACCTGATGAGATTTAAATACGGCGACAGTGAATAACTGCCACCCCAAGAGAGAAAATTATGACTCAACACGATCAATTACATCGCTATCTGTTTGAAAACTATGCCGTACGTGGCGAACTGGTCACCGTATCCGAAACGCTCGAACAGATTCTGGCAGGCCACAACTACCCGCAGCCGGTGAAAAACGTGCTGTCGGAGCTGCTGGTTGCCACCAGCCTGCTGACCGCGACGCTGAAGTTTGAAGGTGATATCACCGTTCAGCTGCAGGGCGATGGCCCGATGACGCTGGCGGTGATCAACGGTAACAACCACCAGCAGCTGCGCGGCGTGGCCCGTGTGCAGGGTGAGATTCCAGAAGATGCCGATCTGAAAACACTGATCGGCAACGGCTATCTGGTCATTACCATTACCCCAGCCGAGGGTGAACGTTATCAGGGCGTAGTCGGTCTGGAAGGCGATACGCTGGCGGCATGCCTCGAAGATTACTTCCAGCGTTCCGAACAGCTGCCTACCCGTCTTATTATCCGTACCGGTGAGTCTGAGGGTAAACCGGCCGCGGGTGGGATGTTACTGCAGGTGATGCCCGCGCAGAATGCCCAGCCGGAAGACTTCGACCATCTGGCGGCGCTGACCGACACGATTAAAGCCGAAGAGCTGTTCACGCTGCCGGCCAACGATGTGCTGTGGCGTCTGTACCACGAAGAAGAGGTGATGCTGTACGATCCGCAGGGCGTCGAGTTTAAGTGCACCTGTTCTCGCGAACGCTGCGCCGGTGCGCTGAAAACGCTGCCGGATGAAGAGATCAACAGCATTCTGGAAGAAGAAGGCGAGATCGATATGCACTGCGACTACTGTGGTAGCCACTACGTGTTTAACGCGATGGATATCTCTGAGATCCGCAATAACGCCTCTCCGGCGGACCCGCAGGTGCATTAATTCTGCCGCCTACCCGGCGGCGCAACGTTTGGCTGGGCAACATTTCGCGTAGCCCAGCCAAACGCCTAGCGCCGATACTCCAGCACCACCGTTTCATCTCCCAGCGTCATATCCTGCCACGCCTTCGGCTTCGCCCCGACCTTGCCCTCGGCGACCGCACGCAACAGTTTCTCTTTATTCACTCCGGCAGGCAGCGTTGCGCTGGCCTTAAACTCCCACCGCCCCACGCCCTGGCTAAACACCAGCACGGTACGATCGCCAAACGCATACAGCACCTGCTCTGCGTTACCGTCGCCGTTCAGATCCTGGCTGACCAGTACGCAGCTATCGACCTCGCTACAGGATTCCACCAGATAGCGCCGTTCAATAATAGCTGCCCACAGCGCCGCATCCGGCACCAGGCTGCCCGGTGCCACAACGACGTTGTTCTCCAGCATCGGCGAGGTCATTTTTTCCAGCGGACTACGATCGCCGTTAAGCAGCCTCTTCAGCTCGCGCTGACGTTTAGCATCCTGGATAAATTGCGGGTCTTTTTGCAGCATCAGCAGCGCTTCACGCCCCGGCTTACCGCTGTGGGACAGCATATACAGGCTGACCTGATCGGCGTTAATTTTACCTTGATGGTAGCGCGCCATATGGCTATTGACGCTAATGCGTCCGCTATCGAGTAGTGGCGTATAAAGCAGTATCAATAGCGCCAGCGCCAGCAGCGACACCGCCAGATGCACCTTGCCCATCTGCGGCGAAGGATCTTCCCGGCGGCGCAGCAGACTCAGCACATAGCCCAGCGACCAGACCAGCAAGACCACCACCACCAGCGTGCCGTGCAGGCGCTCCGCCGTCCAGCCGTACTGCCCGATTCTCATCCACAGCGCCCAACCGGCAATCGCCGCATACACCGGCGTAAGCACCATCGCCGTAATGATGAGATAGCGCAGCGGCCGTGGATAGCTCAATCGCGATTGCTGCGGCTGCCAAACCATCGCCGTCAGCAACAGCTGACTCAGCGCTAAGGTGATCAGCAGCAGCGCGGCGGACACGCGCTGCGAAATCACCGTCAGCCCGGTAAACGCCAACGTCACGAGGAACAGAATCGCCAGCAGCGAAACTAACGGCAGCAGGCCAGTAGCAAGCAGCGTCAGCAGCTTATGAATGGCGCTCACCAGCCGCACGTTCTGCCGCGCCAGAATCACCGTCAGCGCCGTTACCAGGCCAATAACGAGGTAAATAAACCATTCCGTCTCAAAGAACAGGTGAGAGAAGAAAGTAATATTCGCCAGCTCAAACAGCCCGCTCCACAGCAGGAAGATGAGCCAGACCAGACCATTAGCGACGCCAATCAGCAGCAGCGTCAGCGCGTTCTGCCACTGTTGGTCATAGAAATGCACATAGCGATAGCTCCCCGGATGGGGGTGGAGCTGAAACTGTATCCACGGCAAAATCATCAGCGCCATCAACAGTAAACACCAACCATAACGGAACAGGGCATCGTACTGCCGCCATGAATCATCGCCGTTGAGGTTGCTTTTCAGCCATCCGCTCATGGCGAGGACGACCGCCAGAATAACGGCCAGCCAGCCCCACAGCGCGCGCTGGCGAAACGAGATGACGCTAAACAGCAGCACAGAAGATAATGCCAGGCTGCCGGGCAATCCATAAAATATCCACCAACCAGGGTGAGGAATAAGCTCAGTCACCAGCAGGTAGCACAGCAACCCTTGTACCAGGCCGGTTAGCACCATGCCCCAGCGGGTTGGCGAGGAAAGCGGTGTCACAGTATCCATATCAGTGTCCCTGCTTCAGGATAGGGTAAATAGAGTATCTCATTGAACGAAACAGAACCGAAATACGCCGTATCGACAGACGAGGTGAATCGATTTTTGTTCTGAAAGCATTACGTAATTTTCTTTCATAAATGCGATTACATTCACATTTATGCTGTCAATTAAACCATTTTGTAACCATTTAAGAACATTCGTGCCAAATACGCGGTGTTTCCTGTCATAATCCCTGTCGCTTCGTGACAGGAGTCACAATGTTTTCGTAAGTAAGACGTTTGTCGGGATACGTAAATCTATGAGCCTGGTCGCGGTCAACACCCCTAAAATACCCATAGAATTTATGGTAGTACATATTGGCTAAGGAGCAGTGAAATGCGCAACGGTATAACCCCGCAGGACCTCAAGGCTTATGGTATTAACGACGTACAGGATATCGTCTACAACCCCGATTACGATACATTGTATCAAGAAGAACTCGATCCTAACCTGGAAGGTTATGAGCGTGGTGTACTGACGAACCTGGGAGCAATTTCTGTCGACACCGGTATCTTTACCGGCCGTTCTCCGAAGGACAAATACATTGTTCGCGATGACACAACCCGCGACACCGTGTGGTGGTCTGATAAGGGCAACGGAAAAAATGACAATAAGCCTCTGTCACCTGAAATCTGGCAACATCTGAAAGGCCTGGTGTCAGAACAGCTGTCCGGCAAACGTCTGTTTATCATTGACGCCTTCTGCGGCGCTAATGAAGACACCCGTCTGTCCGTCCGTTTTATCACCGAGGTGGCCTGGCAGGCGCACTTCGTCAAAAACATGTTTATTCGCCCAACCGATGAAGAGCTGAAGACGTTTAAACCTGACTTTATCGTTATGAACGGTGCGAAGTGCACCAACCCGCAGTGGAAAGAACAGGGTCTCAACTCGGAAAACTTCATCGCGTTTAACCTGACGGAACGTATCCAGCTGATTGGCGGGACCTGGTACGGCGGCGAAATGAAAAAAGGTATGTTCTCCATCATGAACTACCTGCTGCCGCTGCAGGGCATTGCGTCCATGCACTGTTCCGCGAACGTCGGCGAGAAAGGCGATGTGGCCGTGTTCTTCGGCCTCTCCGGCACCGGTAAAACCACCCTGTCTACCGACCCGAAACGTCGTCTGATTGGCGATGACGAACACGGCTGGGATGACGACGGCGTGTTTAACTTTGAAGGCGGCTGCTACGCCAAAACCATTAAGCTGTCGGAAGCGGCTGAGCCGGATATCTACCACGCCATTCGCCGCGACGCGCTGCTGGAAAACGTGGTGGTGCGTGAAGACGGCAGTATCGACTTCGACGACGGCTCAAAAACCGAAAACACCCGCGTTTCCTACCCGATTTATCACATCGACAATATCGTCAAGCCGGTGTCAAAAGCGGGCCACGCGACCAAAGTTATCTTCCTGACTGCCGATGCGTTCGGCGTACTGCCGCCGGTTTCGCGCCTCACCGCCGACCAGACGCAGTACCACTTCCTGTCTGGCTTCACCGCGAAGCTGGCGGGCACCGAGCGCGGCGTCACCGAACCGACGCCAACCTTCTCCGCCTGTTTCGGCGCGGCGTTCCTGTCGCTGCACCCAACGCAGTATGCAGAAGTGCTGGTGAAACGCATGCAGGCGGCGGGCGCTCAGGCCTACCTGGTGAATACCGGCTGGAACGGCACCGGCAAACGTATCTCCATCCAGAATACGCGCGCCATCATTGATGCCATCCTCGACGGTTCGCTGGATAACGCCGAAACCTTCACCCTGCCGATGTTTAACCTGCAGATCCCAACCGCGCTGCCGGGCGTCGACACCCACATCCTCGATCCGCGTAATACCTACGGTTCGCCGGAGCAGTGGCAGGAGAAGGCCGAAACGCTGGCGAAGCTGTTTAAAGAGAACTTTGAGAAGTACACCGATACGCCTGCCGGCGCCGCGCTGGTGAGCGCAGGTCCGCAGCTGTAACTCAGCGTGTGTAGGCCGGATAAGGCGTTTACGCCGCCATCCGGCAACGAACCGCACCGAGCCTGATGGCGCTACGCTTATCAGGCTTACAGGTCGTTCAAGCGCCAAAACAAAAACCGCCGGGGTTTTCCCCAGCGGTTTTTTTAGCTTTCTTTGCTGCCCGATGGCATCTGACCTGCCGGTATCGGCAGCCAGGCGCGAATCAACAGCCCGCCCCGTTCGCTGGTGTCTAATTCCAGCAGCCCGTTGTGGTTATCAATAATGCGCTGCACAATCGCCAGCCCCAATCCGGTGCCGCTGATGGTACGGGCGCTATCGCCACGCACAAACGGCTGGAACAGATGCTTGCGCTGTTCGGGCTTAATACCCGGACCGTCATCCTCCACCTGGAACCAGGCGCGATGCGCTTCACGGCCGCTGCTGACTTTAATCCAGCCGTTACCGTAACGGGCCGCGTTCACCACCATATTCGCCAGCGCGCGTTTGATGGACAGCGGATGCACACGCACCGGGATATCGCCATCCAACAGATTGGTTTCGATTTCACGCTCGTAGCCGCTTTCCGCTGCAATCACCTCACCGAGAACGGTGTTGAGATCGATAAACTCCAGCGGCATCTCCTGACCGGTACGCAGGTAATCAATAAACTGCTCGATGATGGCGTTGCACTCTTCGATATCTTTATTGATTGATTCCGCCAGATACCCGTCCTGCTCGCCCATCATCTCGGTTGCCAGACGAATACGCGTGAGCGGTGTACGCAGATCGTGGCTGACGCCCGCCATGAGCAGCGTACGGTCATCCGACAGCTGCTTCACGCCAGCGGCCATATGGTTAAAGGCCCGGGTCACCGAACGCACCTCCGACGCGCCATACTCGCGCAGCGGCGGCGGAATAATCCCTTTACCGACCTGAAGCGCCGCGTGCTCCAGGTCGACCAGGGGTCGGTTCTGGATGCGGATAAACAGCCATGCGCCGCCTATCGCCAGCAGCATAATCGCCAGGGTGTAACGGAACAGCGGGGAGAAGTCTCCCTGATGGATCTCGGTCAGCGGCACGCGCACCCAGATATTGGGCGACAGCCAGGTCTTCAACCAGACCACCGGGGAGCTTTTATTGACTTCAACGCGCACTTCGGTCGGCCCGCCGAGCTGCTGAGCCATCTGCTGGCTCAAAAACTCGTAGTGCTGCGCCCAGCGCAGGCCAGCCTCTTCTGCGGCTTCATCGGAATAGAGCGAAATGCCCAGTTCGCGATAGATCTCGCGGCGAAACGCCGGCGGCACGACCAGCTGCGTGCCGTCCTCCAGCTGCAGTTTATCGGTCATCAGCATACGCACTTCGTAGGCTAAGACTTTATTAAACTGCTGCAGGCTTGGCAGAATCGCGAAATTCAACACCACCAGATAGGTGGTCACCAGGCTGACGAACAGCAAGGTGACAATCAGCAATAACGTGCGGGCAAATGAACTTCGTGGCGAGAAGCGCAGTCGCCTCATGCTTTAGAGCCGTCCGGGACAAACACGTAGCCCAGACCCCATACGGTCTGAATATAGCGCGGATGCGCCGGATCTTCTTCCACCATGCGGCGTAAGCGGGAGATCTGCACGTCGATGGAACGTTCCATCGCCGAGTATTCACGGCCGCGTGCCAGGTTCATCAGTTTGTCACGAGACAGCGGCTCGCGCGGGTGGCTCACCAGCGCTTTCAGCACCGCAAACTCACCGCTGGTCAGCGGCATCGGCTCGTCTTCACGGAACATCTCACGGGTGCCGAGGTTCAGCTTGAACTTACCAAAGGCGATAACCGCTTCTTCCTGAGAAGGCGCGCCCGGCAGTTCGTTCGCCTGACGACGCAGCACCGCACGAATACGGGCCAGCAGTTCACGCGGGTTGAACGGTTTCGGAATGTAGTCGTCGGCGCCGATCTCGAGGCCCACGATACGGTCAACTTCTTCCCCTTTCGCCGTCACCATAATGATCGGCATCGGGTTGCTTTGGCTGCGCAGGCGGCGGCAGATGGAGAGGCCATCTTCGCCCGGCAGCATGAGATCCAGCACCATCAGATGGAAGGATTCACGGGTCAGCAATCTGTCCATCTGTTCGGCGTTAGCCACGCTTCGAACCTGGAAACCCTGCTCGGTCAGATAACGCTCCAGTAACGCGCGCAGGCGCATGTCGTCATCCACAACAAGAATCTTATAATTCTCTTGCATTGTTTTTACTCCCAAAGGTTCGCAACAATTAATCAGCATGTATTCTCAAAAAAGCCTGCGCTTGCGACCAGCTAAATCTGGTATAAATTCCAGGCTAAATTGTTACAAAGCATATTTAACAGCGAGTTAAGTATACAATGAATCTTAATACACATTATTTATTCTGTCGGTATGCTCACGTAATACGTATTGTGCGCAATATTTCCTCGGCAGCCAGGTAAGCACTTAAGATGAAAACACCGTTGATCACCCGTGAAGGGTACGAAAAGCTCAAACAAGAGATGGATTATCTCTGGCGCGAAGAGCGCCCGGAAGTCACCAAAAAAGTGACCTGGGCCGCGAGCCTTGGCGATCGCAGTGAAAATGCTGACTACCAGTATAATAAAAAACGCTTAAGGGAGATTGACCGCCGCGTTCGTTATTTAACCAAGTGTCTGGAAAATCTGCGTATCGTCGATTACTCGCCGCAGCAGGAAGGCAAAGTCTTTTTTGGCGCGTGGGTGGAGATTGAAAACGACGACGGCGATACCAAGCGTTTTCGCATTGTCGGCTACGACGAGATTTTTGGCCGCAAGGACTACATTTCGATCGACTCGCCGATGGCCCGCGCGCTATTAAAAAAAGAGGTCGGCGACCTCGCGGTCGTCAACACGCCAGCGGGTGAAGCTAGCTGGTACGTAAATGCGATCGATTACGTAAAATAACGCCGGAACAATCCGAAGCCCCCGCTGATGACTGGCATTTTTGCCAGTCAATCCGTATAACTGTCCCCTGATTTTATGACCTAACAGTGAAACCAAGCCATGATGAATGATTCGCTCTGCCGCATTATTGCGGGTGAACTTCAGGCCAGAGCCGAACAGGTGGAAGCCGCCGTTCGCCTGCTTGATGAAGGGAACACCGTGCCGTTTATCGCACGTTATCGTAAGGAAATCACCGGCGGGCTGGATGATACGCAGCTGCGTAATCTGGAAACTCGCCTGGGGTATTTGCGTGAGCTGGAAGACCGCCGTCAGGTCATTCTGAAATCCATCGGTGAGCAGGGTAAGCTCACCGACGCGCTGGAAAAAGCCATCAACGGCACGCTCAATAAAACCGAACTCGAAGACCTCTACTTACCGTACAAACAGAAGCGCCGTACCCGCGGGCAAATTGCCATTGAAGCGGGTCTTGAGCCGCTGGCCGATCTGCTGTGGAGCGAACCGTCTCACGACCCGGAAACCGAGGCGGCGAAATTTATCGATGCCGATAAGGGCGTGGCGGACACCAAAGCCGCCCTCGACGGCGCGCGCTATATCCTGATGGAACGCTTCGCCGAAGACGCAGGCCTGCTGGCGAAAGTACGTGACTACCTGTGGAAGAACGCCCATCTGGTGGCCAAAGTGGTCAGCGGTAAGGAAGAGGAAGGCGCGAAATTCCGCGACTACTTCGACCATCACGAACCGATTTCCACCACCCCTTCCCACCGCGCGCTGGCGATGTTCCGCGGGCGCAATGAAGGTATTCTGCAGCTCTCGCTCAACGCCGATCCACAGTTCGACGAACCGCCGAAAGAGAGCCACTGCGAACAGATTATTATCGACCACCTCGGCCTGCGCCTGAACAGCGCCCCGGCGGATAGCTGGCGCAAAGGCGTGGTGAGCTGGACCTGGCGCATCAAGGTGCTGATGCACCTCGAAACCGAGCTGATGGGCACCGTGCGCGAACGCGCGGAAGATGAAGCCATTAACGTCTTCGCCCGTAACCTCCACGATCTGCTGATGGCTGCGCCGGCTGGCCTGCGCGCGACCATGGGCCTCGACCCAGGTCTGCGTACCGGCGTGAAGGTGGCGGTGGTTGACGGCACCGGCAAGCTGGTGGCAACGGATACCATCTACCCGCACACCGGGCAGGCGGCGAAAGCCGCGGTTGTCGTCGCGGCGCTGTGCGAAAAACACAACGTTGAGCTGGTGGCTATCGGCAACGGTACCGCCTCACGCGAAACCGAACGTTTCTTCCTCGATGTGCAGAAACAGTTCCCACAGGTCACCGCGCAGAAGGTGATCGTCAGCGAAGCCGGCGCTTCAGTGTATTCCGCCTCCGAACTGGCGGCGCAGGAGTTCCCGGATCTCGACGTTTCCCTGCGCGGCGCGGTGTCTATCGCCCGTCGTCTACAGGATCCGCTGGCAGAGCTGGTGAAAATCGACCCGAAATCCATCGGTGTGGGCCAGTATCAGCATGACGTCAGCCAGACGCAGCTGGCGCGTAAGCTGGACGCGGTCGTCGAAGACTGCGTGAACGCCGTCGGCGTGGATCTGAACACCGCCTCCGTGCCGCTGCTGACCCGCGTCGCGGGCCTGACGCGCATGATGGCGCAGAACATCGTCGCCTGGCGCGATGAGAACGGCCAGTTCCAGAACCGACAGCAGTTGCTGAAGGTAAGTCGTCTGGGGCCGAAAGCGTTCGAGCAGTGCGCGGGCTTCCTGCGCATTAACCACGGCGATAACCCGCTGGACGCTTCCACCGTGCACCCGGAAGCCTACCCGGTGGTTGAACGCATTCTGGCGGCCACTCAGCAGGCGCTGAAAGATCTGATGGGCAACAGCAGCGAACTCCGCGGTCTGAAAGCCTCCGAGTTTACCGACGAGCGTTTCGGCGTGCCGACCGTCACCGACATCATCAAAGAGCTGGAAAAACCGGGCCGCGACCCGCGTCCGGAATTTAAAACCGCGAAGTTCGCCGATGGCGTGGAAACCATGAACGACCTGCTGCCGGGGATGATCCTCGAAGGCGCGGTGACCAACGTCACCAACTTTGGCGCCTTTGTCGATATCGGCGTGCACCAGGACGGCCTGGTGCATATCTCCTCGCTGGCGGATAAATTCGTCGAAGATCCACACACCGTGGTGAAAGCGGGCGATATCGTCAAGGTGAAGGTGCTGGAAGTCGATTTGCAGCGTAAGCGTATCGCCCTGACCATGCGTCTGGATGAGCAGCCGGGTGAAACCAATGCCCGTCGCGGCGGCGGTAATGACCGTCCGCAAAACGGCGGGCGTCCAGCAGCGAAAGCGGCCAAGCCGCGCGGTCGTGAAGCTCAGCCTACCGGTAACAGCGCCATGATGGACGCCTTAGCCGCAGCAATGGGTAAAAAACGGTAATCAATAAACGCCTTATCCGTTTGTAGGCCGGATAAGGCGTGTACGCCGCCATCCGACTGCGTGCTCGCATTGTGCCTGATGGCGCTACGCTTATCAGGCCTACCTTTCCTTCCCGGATATATAGCTCGCCCAGCCATTAGGACTTTCAGATCGGTTTTTAATAATAAGCCTTGTCACGTTTTATTTTATTAACCAATGAAACCTTAATTAAACATTAAGCGATGTAAATATCGGTTAATTGATTTCTCGCTACATTGAGTTGCTTGAGGAATATCAAAAAAAGTGCAAATAGTGCGCAAAACTCCCGCCAGGCGCATATTATGTATTGATGATAAAAACCATTCTCATTATCATCATTTGCAGTGCATTTTATTCTTTATTCGTTGACGATGCCCATGCCGCCACCCGGCTGCCTCCGGGCACTCTCTCGTCCAGCTAGCGATAAAACAAGTAGGTTCTATGCAATTTACACCGGATACTGCGTGGAAGATTGTTGGTTTCTCCCGCGAAATTAGCCCACCCTATCGGCAGAAACTACTCTCACTGGGCATGCTGCCTGGCTCATCATTTCATGTGGTTCGCGTTGCGCCCTTAGGCGACCCTATCCATATTGAAACTCGTCGCGTAAGCCTGGTATTGCGTAAAAAAGATCTCGCGCTAATCGAATTAGAACCCGTCGCGTAATGACTTCAGCCCGGTAATAAGAGTCTGAAAAATGAAAAAATTAACCATCGGTCTAATTGGTAATCCTAATTCCGGCAAGACAACTTTATTTAATCAGCTAACCGGCGCGCGCCAGCGCGTAGGCAACTGGGCGGGAGTCACGGTTGAACGTAAAGAAGGATCTTTCGCCACCACCGATCATCAGGTCACTCTTGTCGATCTGCCGGGCACCTACTCGCTGACCACCATATCCTCGCAAACGTCACTGGATGAACAAATCGCCTGCCACTACATTCTCAGCGGCGATGCCGACCTGCTGATTAACGTGGTCGACGCCTCCAATCTGGAACGTAACCTTTATCTGACGCTGCAACTGCTCGAACTGGGCATTCCGTGCGTGGTCGCACTGAACATGCTGGATATCGCCGAGAAACAGCAGATTCGCATTGATGTCGACGCCCTTTCCGCTCGCCTCGGCTGCCCGGTTGTGCCGCTGGTATCGACCCGCGCTCGCGGCATTGAAGCGCTGAAAATGGCGATCGATCGCCACAAGGGCAATCAGCAGCTGGAGTTGGTGCACTATCCACAGCCGCTGCTGCGCGAAGCCGATAATCTAGCCAAAGAGATGGCGCAAGACATTCCGCAACGCCAACGTCTTTGGCTGGGTATGCAGATGCTGGAAGGCGACATCTACAGCAGCGCCTACGCCGGCGATGCTGCGCATAAACTGGACATTGCGCTGGCGCACCTGAGCGAAGAGCTGGACGATCCGGCGCTGCATATCGCCGACGCTCGCTATCAGAGCATCGCCGCTATCTGCGACGCCGTCAGCAATACGCTGACCGCCGAACCAAGCCGCTTCACCGCCGCGCTGGATAAAATCGTCCTCAACCGCGTGCTGGGGCTGCCGGTCTTTCTGTTCGTGATGTACCTGATGTTCCTGCTGGCGATTAACATCGGCGGCGCCTTACAGCCCATCTTTGACGGCGGCTCGGTAGCGCTGTTTATTCACGGTATTCAGTGGATTGGCTATACCCTGCACTTCCCGGACTGGCTGACCGTATTCCTGGCGCAGGGGCTTGGTGGTGGTATCAACACCGTTCTGCCGCTGGTGCCGCAAATCGGTATGATGTACCTGTTCCTCTCGTTCCTTGAGGACTCCGGCTATATGGCCCGCGCCGCCTTCGTCATGGACCGCCTGATGCAGGCGCTCGGCCTGCCGGGGAAATCCTTTGTGCCGCTGATCGTCGGCTTCGGCTGTAACGTGCCGTCGGTGATGGGTGCCCGTACCCTGGATGCCCCGCGCGAGCGCCTGATGACCATAATGATGGCGCCGTTTATGTCCTGCGGCGCGCGTCTGGCTATCTTCGCGGTCTTCGCCGCAGCCTTCTTCGGCCAGGGCGGCGCGCTGGTCGTCTTCTCGCTCTATGTGCTGGGGATCGTTATCGCCATCCTCACCGGCCTGATGCTCAAATACACCATCATGCGCGGCGAAGCCTCGCCGTTCGTGATGGAACTGCCGGTCTACCACGTACCGCACATCAAAAGCCTGTTCATCCAGACCTGGCAGCGCCTGAAAGGCTTCGTGCTGCGCGCCGGTAAAGTTATCGTGATCGTCAGCATCTTCCTGAGCGCGCTGAACAGCTTCTCGTTCAGCGGCAAGATCGTCGACAACATCAATGATTCGGCGCTGGCCTCTGTCAGCCGCGTGATTACGCCGGTGTTTAAACCGATTGGCGTGCATGAAGATAACTGGCAGGCCACCGTCGGCCTGTTTACCGGGGCGATGGCGAAAGAAGTGGTGGTGGGGACGCTGAACACCCTCTACACCGCCGAAGACATCCAGAACGAAGCGTTCAACCCGCAGGAATTCCATCTCGGCGATGAACTGCTGGGCGCGCTCGATGAAACCTGGCAAGGCCTGAAAGACACCTTCAGCCTAAGCGTACTGGCTAACCCCATCGAAGCCAGCAAAGGCGATGGCGAGATGGAAACCGGCGCAATGGGCGTGATGGGCAGCAAATTCGGCAGCGCGGCGGCAGCGTACAGCTACCTGATTTTCGTACTGCTCTACATTCCGTGCATCTCGGTCATGGGGGCGATAGCCCGTGAATCGAGCCGTGGCTGGATGACGTTCTCCATCCTGTGGGGGCTGAATATCGCCTACTCGCTGTCCACGCTCTATTACCAGACGGTCAGCTTCAGCCAGCATCCGCGCTACAGCCTGGTGTGCATTCTGGCGGTGATTCTGTTTAACATTGTAGTGCTGGGTCTGCTGCGCCGCGCCCGTAGTCGGGTGGATGTCTCCCTGCTGGCGTCGCGCAAAACGCCGACTTCCTGCTGCTCCAGCCCGGCTGGCGATTGCCACTAAGGAGCGATGATGGCGTCATTGATCGAAATACGCGACACGCTGGCCCTGCAAGGACGCATGGAAGCCTCACAGCTCAGCGCCCAGCTGCATACGCCGCAAGCGTTAGTTGACGCCATGCTGAGCCGCTTAGAAGCGATGGGAAAAGTGGTGAAAATTCAGGAAGACGCTGAGGGTTGCCTGAGCGGTAGCTGCAAAAGCTGCCCGGAAGGCAAAGCGTGCCTGCGTGAGTGGTGGGCACTACGTTAAGACGTTATCCCCGACGCTGTCAGCAGCGTCGGGAGTAAAAGGCAAAACTTATTTGTAGACGTCCGCGTTACCGTGGACGGTTTTTTCGTTTTTCCCACCCGCAATAATCACATAATACTTGCCACCCAGCTCATCCGCCTTTTTCGACAGATCGCGCTTCGCATCCATTGGCGAGGTGGTACGCGAGGTGGTGATGTTGCCGATTTTCGTCAGCTTAAGCTTGGCAACATCTTCTTTCTGGATCTCTTTAGCAGCAAACGCACCAAACGACAGGGAGCCAATCACCAGAGATGCAACAATACCTGTAACAAATTTCATAGCCTTTACTCTCCTTAGGGTTGTTATTTGCGCTGCGCGGGTGCGCGGGTGCGCGAAATAATCACCTGCCGCAACAGCTTAAGTATTGCTATGAATATCTTTTTTACCACGTCCGCACAGAATTATTTCTCAATTTGCTTTTTCAACGCCACCAATGGTGCGCAAAATGCCTGCGGATGAGAGATAAACGGCGCATGGGCCGCTTTGTCAAAGATGAACGATTCGCTCTGCGGCCACTGCGCATCCAACTGCGGGACAATCTTGCGCGGCACCAGACCATCAAGTCGGCCATACAGACGCAGGAACGGTAAATCCAGCGCCGTCAGCGGCTCGCGTAAATCCGCGGTTTTGAGGATCTCAAGGCCACCGTTGAGCGCCTCAGATGACGGCATAGGCAGCGATAACACCGCCTGTTTCAGCGCACGGGCATCCTGTCGGGCACTTTCGGTGCCTAAGGTTTGCAACGCCAGGAAGCGTTCAACGGTACGCTGAAAATCTTCGCTCAACTGCTGCTGAAAGCCGCTGAGCACTTCCGGCTTAATCCCCGGCCACTCATCCCGCGCGCTAAAACAAGGAGACGACGCCACGGTAACCAGTGCCTGCACGCGCGTCGGGTGGTTCAACGCAATCTGGCTTGCCACCAGCCCACCCAGGCTCCAGCCCAGCCAGATGGCCCGTTCAGGGGCATTTTCCAGCACCTTCTCCGCCATCGCTTCCAGCGTCATGGCGCCCCATTCACCGCTACGTCCGTAGCCCGGCAGGTCAACAAGATGCAGCGTAAAATGCGCGCTCAATTCCGGCGTAATGCAATCCCAGACCTGTGCATTCAGCCCCCACCCGTGCAGCAGCACAAGATGACAATTTCCTTCGCCCGTGGTTTGCCACCAGATGTCGTTCATCAGCTATCGTTCTCATTTCTTCGCTTAAGGAGGGATTATGCTAACAGTCCACGGCGCGTGCTGGCTATGCCAAATGCCGCTGGCGCTCCCCGCATGGGGCATCTGCTCGCGCTGCGCAAAAACGCTGTTTGCGCAAGAGTGTCATTGTCCGCTGTGCGGCCTGCCGGCTGAAAACGAAAGCATCCCCTGCGGCCGCTGCCTGCAAAAACCGCCGCCATGGCAGCGGCTGGTGGCGATTAACGACTATCGTCCTCCGCTCAGCCAACTGATCCACCGCTTCAAGTTCAGCGGTAACGCAGAGCTGGCCTCCACGCTGGCGCGTCTGCTGTTGCTGGCCGTTCGTCAACGTACCGACCTGCCCGCCCCCGTTCAGCTCATCAGCGTCCCGTTGTGGCAACGCCGTCACTGGCGGCGAGGCTATAATCAAAGCGAACTGCTCTGTCGTGCGCTGGCACGCTGGTTACATGCCGATTATCAGCCCCGAGCCATCACGCGTATTCGCCCAACGGCGACCCAGCATCAGCTCAGCGCCCGGTTGCGCAAGCACAACCTGAAAAACGCTTTCCAGCTTGAATTACCGGTGCACGACCGCCATATGGTGATTGTGGATGATGTGGTCACGACGGGGAGTACCGTGGCTGAAATTTCCCGCCTGCTTTTGCGAAACGGCGCGGCGAGCGTTCAGGTATGGTGTCTGTGCCGCACCTTGTAGACCCCCAGCGATGGGCGTATTATAACCAACTAAAGTAGTCAACTATTAGGTCAAAGCTATGATCCGTATTTCCGATACTGCGCAAGCGCACTTTGCCAAACTTCTGCAAAATCAGGAAGAAGGGACACAAATCCGCGTATTTGTGATTAACCCTGGTACGCCTAACGCAGAATGCGGCGTTTCTTACTGCCCGCCGGATGCGGTGGAAGCAAGTGATACAGCCCTGAAATTTGAACAGCTCACCGCCTATGTCGACGAGCTGAGCGCTCCGTATCTGGAAGATGCGGAAATTGATTTTGTCACCGACCAGCTCGGCTCTCAGCTGACGCTGAAGGCACCGAATGCCAAAATGCGTAAAGTGTCCGACGACGCCCCGCTAATGGAGCGCGTAGAGTACATGCTGCAGTCGCAGGTTAACCCGCAGCTCGCCGGCCACGGTGGTCGCGTGTCGCTGATGGAAATCACCGAAGATGGCTATGCCATTCTGCAATTTGGCGGCGGCTGTAACGGTTGCTCAATGATCGATGTCACCCTGAAAGACGGCATTGAAAAACAGCTGCTGGCCGAGTTCCCGGACCTGAAAGGCGTACGCGATCTCACCGAACACCAGCGCGGCGAGCACTCTTACTACTAAGTTAGCGCCCTGCTCATCCCCGGCGGCGCTTCGCTTGGCCGGGCTACCCATGTTTGTAGCCCGGGTGAGTCGTTTATGCCGACCCCGGGGATGCACCGTCCACTCCCACGACATCATGTTACCGCGCAACATTCCTCGCAAATTGCTGCACGAAAAACGGCAATAACCCTACCAATTATTTGACTACCGTCGCAGATTTCACATTTCTATGCATGGGGTTATTCTCAACCTCCGCATGTTACCCGTATCATTGCGGCACACACCACCGCGTTAAATAAATAGCCAGCTATCCTTTGTCTGAGTCATACAACAGACGGTGGCGTGAAGAAGTCAGTACCTATTCCCTCTGTAGGGACAATTGGAAGTTGTCGCAACAACAGTGACGTTACCCATAACAAATTAAAGGCTGGATAAGTTATGCCATTAATCATCGTAGCTATCGGGGTTATCCTCTTATTACTGCTGATGATCCGTTTCAAAATGAACGGGTTTATCGCTCTGGTGCTGGTGGCGCTAGCCGTCGGCTTAATGCAGGGCATGCCGCTGGACAAAGTGATCGTGTCGATTAAAAACGGCGTCGGCGGCACACTTGGCAGCCTGGCGCTGATTATGGGCTTTGGCGCCATGCTCGGCAAAATGCTGGCCGACTGCGGCGGCGCGCAGCGTATTGCCACCACGCTTATCGACAAATTTGGCCGCAAGTACATTCAGTGGGCGGTCGTACTGACCGGTTTCACCGTCGGCTTCGCGCTGTTCTACGAAGTGGGCTTCGTGCTACTGCTGCCGCTGGTCTTCACCATTGCCGCCAACGCGCGTATTCCGCTGCTGTACGTCGGTGTGCCGATGGCTGCCGCGCTCTCGGTAACCCATGGCTTCCTGCCTCCGCACCCGGGTCCGACCGCTATCGCGACCATCTTCCACGCAGACATGGGTAAAACCCTGCTGTACGGTACCCTGCTGGCGATTCCGACCGTCATTCTGGCGGGCCCGGTTTACGCACGCTGCCTGAAAAGCATCGACAAGCCGATCCCGGAAGGTCTGCACAACCCGAAAACCTTCACCGATGAAGAGATGCCGTCCTTTGGCGTGAGCGTCTGGACCTCTCTGGTACCGGTTATCCTGATGGCGCTGCGCGCCGTAGCTGAGATGGTGCTGCCGAAAGGCCACGCGCTGCTGCCTGCCGCTGAGTTCTTCGGTGACCCGGTGATGGCAACGCTGATCGCCGTGCTGATTGCTATCTTTACCTTCGGTCTGAACCGTGGCCGTTCGATGGACGACATCAACGATACGCTGATCTCCTCCATTAAAATCATTGCCATGATGCTGCTGATCATCGGCGGCGGCGGTGCCTTCAAGCAGGTACTGGTCGACTCCGGCGTAGATAAGTACATCGCGTCTATCATGCACGAGTCCAACGTTTCTCCGCTGTTTATGGCCTGGTCTATCGCTGCCGTTCTGCGTATTGCGCTAGGCTCCGCGACCGTTGCCGCCATCACCGCGGGGGGTATTGCCGCTCCGCTGATTGCCACCACCGGCGTGAGCCCGGAGCTGATGGTTATCGCGGTAGGTTCCGGTTCCGTTATCTTCTCTCACGTGAACGATCCGGGCTTCTGGCTGTTCAAAGAGTACTTCAACCTGACCATCGGTGAGACCATCAAGTCCTGGTCAATGCTGGAAACCATTATCTCGGTTTGTGGTCTGGTCGGTTGTCTGCTGCTGGGGATGGTGGTGTAACGCCACGCACTTTAGAAACCAACATGCCGGGCTTGCCCGGCATTTTTATTGGTAGGCTTGATAAGCGTGGCGCCATCAGGCAATTACGGCGCACATCGCCGGATGGCGACGTTGCCTTATCCGGCCGACAAAAAACCCGGCGTTGCGTTGCTCGGCCGGGTTATGAGTTACTTCTTCTTGCTCGCCGCTTTCCGGCGCTTGTCTAAATCTTTAATCAGCTTGTTCACGCCGTCGTCAGCAAACATCGCTTCCAGCGAAGTGGAGAGCTTGCGTCGCCAGTTCGGGTATTCAGAGCTGGTACCGGGAATATTGACCGGTGCGGACATCTGCAGCCAGTCTTCCGGCTGTAGGCCCAGCAGCGCGCTATTGCTGTCCGCGATATAGCGCTGCATGCCGCGGCTCAGGGTTGAAGTCATCGACATCAGCGATGCCTTATGCCCCGCACGTTTAGGCAGCGCGCCGTATTTATGCAGCGCGTCCAGCAGCCCCTGCTTCGCCAGTTCACGATCCTGATACAGCCCGCGCAGTACGTCTGCGTCCGGGTAGAGACCCAGCGCATTGCCCAGCGTCAGATCGCCGCTTTCCCAGTAACCGCGCAGCGTCGGCAGGTCATGGGTGGTCGCGACGGCCATTGACTGCTCCGGATAGGCTTTCGGCGCACGGAACGTCTTCTCACTGTCGTTCTCAAAATAGAGCACTTTGTACGAGTAGACGCCGCTCTTACGCAGCTTACCGACGATTTCCACCGGCACCGTCCCCAGATCTTCGCCAATGACCATACAGCGATGACGTTTACTTTCCAGCGCCAGAATCGACAGCAGCGCATCCACCGGATACTGCACGTAGGCACCGTGATCGGCGGTTTCGCCGTACGGAATCCACCACAGGCGCAGCACGGACATCACGTGGTCGATACGCAGCGCGCCGCAGTTTTTCATGTTGGCGCGCAGCAGTTCGATAAACGGTTCATAAGCACGCGCGGCGATGATATGCGGATCCATCGGCGGCAGGCCCCAGTTCTGCCCCAGCGGCCCGAGGATATCCGGCGGCGCGCCGACGGAAGCCTTCAGGCAGTAGAGTTCACGGTCGCACCAGGTTTCGGAGCCGCCTTCGGCCACCCCCACCGCCAGATCGCGGTAGAGGCCAATCGGCATGGCGTCACGCTGGCTGGTTTCCCAGCACTCGGCAAACTGGGTGTAGGCCAGCCACTGTAACCAAAGGTAGAAATCGACTTCGTCAGCATGCTTTTGACAAAATGCGTGTACTTCCGGGCTGTCGATATTCTGATACGCCTTCGGCCAGGCCGGCCAGCCCCAGCGTAGCTTATCTTCTTTCACCTGATGGGCGTGCAGCGCGTCAAACGCCGCCTGCCAGTACAGACTCTCGCCCTCTTTATCAACAAAGTAACGGAAAGCCGCCATCGGCTCATCGTGACGTTTGGCAAAGCGTTTCCACGCCATACGCAGGGCCATCATTTTCAGCTCGGTGACCGCGGTGTAGTCCACCTGCTCGACGTCACGCGCGGCCTTCAGCTTCTGCTGAGTCGCCGGCAGTTTCCACCACGCCTGCGCCTCTTCGCTCAGCCTGAAGTCCTCTACCGCATTAACGTCGATATAGATAACGTTCATCCAGCGACGCGACGACGGGCTGTACGGACTCGCGCTCTCCGGGTTAGCCGGATAAAGCGCGTGAATCGGGTTGAGGCCGATAAACGCGCCGCCGCGCTTCGCCACTTCCGGCAGCATCGCCTTCAGATCGCCGAAGTCGCCGATGCCCCAGTTCTTTTCCGAACGCAGGGTGTAGAGCTGCACGCAGGCGCCCCACAGCTTTTTCGCCTCTTGCAGCGGCTGTGGTTCATAGCAGCGTTCAGGCGCAATAATCACCCGGCAGTGCCAACGCTGGTCGTCCTGAGTCAGCGTTAAGGAGTGATACCCCTCCGGCAAACGCGTCGGCAGGCTGAGATTTTTCCCGCCCGACGCCTTGCCGTGATGCTGCTGGCCCTCTTCGGTGGTGAGGATCCAGCTAAACTCGCCGCTGCCGGAAACCGGCAGCGCCATTTTCTTACCGTACGTCAGAACCATCACGTTCGGTATCGGCGTCGCCGCGACCGAATCGGTCGCGGGACGATGCATTGCGTCAAGCAAGCGCCGCTTGGTGTCTGCGCCGATAGACTGCGGCTTGCCGTGCGCATTGATATAGTCAGGGCTAATGCCTGCCGCCAGCGCGGCATTATCGAGGCGTTTGCTTTCCATAGGCCAGTCCTTAGCGTTTTGCCTGCCAGATACGTTTTTGGTAATCGCGAATCGAACGATCGGAGCTGAACATGCCGCAGCGCGCGGTGTTCAGGATGGCCGCACGCGTCCAGGCTTCCTGATCGCGGTAGAGCACGTCCACCTGCTTCTGCGCTTCCACATAGGCAGCAAAGTCGGCCATCACCAGGTACGGGTCGCCACCCTCTTTGCCGATGCTGTGCAGCATCTGGTCAAAGGCATGCTTGTCGCCGTCGCTGTACTTACCGCTTTCCAGCTCTTTCAGCACCGCGTCCAGCAGCTTATCGGCCTTACGCCATTTCAGCGGATCGTAACCCTTGGCTTTGAGTTCCTTCACCTGCTCAACGGTATGGCCGAAGATGAAGATGTTCTCGTCGCCCACTTTTTCGGCGATTTCTACGTTCGCACCGTCCAGCGTACCGACGGTCAGCGCGCCGTTCAGCGCCAGCTTCATGTTACCGGTGCCGGAGGCCTCTTTACCGGCCGTGGAAATCTGCTCGGAAACGTCCGCCGCCGGAATCAGCATCTCTGCCGCCGACACGCAGTAATCCGGCAGGAAGACCACTTTCAGCTTATCGCCCACCTGCGGATCGTTATTGATCGCCTCGGCCACTTTGTTGATCGCAAAGATAATATTCTTCGCCAGGTAGTAGCCCGGCGCCGCTTTCGCACCGAACAGGAACACGCGCGGTACGCGGTCAGCCTGCGGGTTTTCGCGAATCTCTTTGTACAGCGCCAGAATGTGCAGCAGGTTCAGGTGCTGGCGTTTGTACTCGTGCAGACGTTTGATTTGAATATCAAAAATCGCGTTGCTTGAAATCTCAATCCCGGTACGGGCCTTGATGAATTTCACCAGGCGCTCTTTGTTCGCCAGCTTGATGTCGCGGTACTGCTGACGGAACTTCGCATCGTCGGCGTATTTTTCCAGATTGATCAACTGGTCGAGATCGTTAGCCCACTCTTTTTTCAGCGATTTATCCAGCAGCGCGGCCAGAGCCGGGTTGCACTGTTTGATCCAGCGACGCGGCGTGATGCCGTTGGTGACGTTGTGGAAACGGGTCGGCCACAGCTGATGATATTCCGGGAACAGATCCTTCACCACCAGGTCAGAGTGCAGTGCCGCCACGCCGTTAACCGCAAAGCCGCTCACTACGCACATGTTCGCCATGCGTACCTGTTTGCTGTGCACCACGGCCAGCTTCGCCCAGACGGCTTCATCGCCCGGCCAGGTCGCGTCAACCAGCTTCTTAAAGCGGTCGTTAATCTCTTTGATGATCTGCATATGACGCGGCAGCAGCGCTTTCACCAGCTTCTCATCCCAGCACTCCAGCGCTTCTGGCATCAGGGTGTGGTTGGTGTAGGCGAAGGTTTTGCTGGTGATAGCCCAGGCGTCATCCCAGCTCAGCTGGTGCTCGTCAATCAGCACGCGCAGCAGTTCCGGAATGGCGATGGTCGGGTGCGTATCGTTCAACTGGATAACTTCGAAATCAGCCAGTTCGTGCAGCTTACGGCCCGCCAGATGGTGGCGACGCAGAATATCGGCCACCGAACAGGCGCACTGGAAGTACTGCTGCATCAGGCGCAGTTTTTTACCCGCGGTGTGGTTGTCGTTCGGGTAGAGCACTTTAGTCAGTTTTTCGGCGTCGATACCCTGCTGCTCAGCGCGCAGGAAATCGCCGTCGTTGAATTTGGTCAGATTGAACGGGTGCGCATGTTTCGCCTGCCACAGGCGCAGCGGCTGCGCGACGCCGTTACGATAGCCCAGCACCGGCAGATCCCAGGCTTCACCGGTAATCGTGAAGGCTGGCTGCCATTCGCCTTTCACCACTTTACCGCCGATGCCCACCTGCACATCCAGCGCTGCGTTGTGGCGGAACCACGGGTAGCTACCGCGCTGCCAGTCGTCCGGCGCTTCCATCTGCTGGCCTTCGGCAAACGACTGGCGGAACAGACCGTACTGGTAGTTCAGGCCATAGCCGGTGGCGGACTGGCCGACGGTGGCCATTGAGTCGAGGAAGCAGGCTGCCAGACGGCCCAGACCACCGTTGCCCAGCGCCGGGTCAGTCTCTTCTTCCAGCAGGTCAGTCAGGTTGATGTTGTAGGCTTTCAGCGCTTCGCTCACCCCTTCATACCAGCCGAGGTTGAGCAGGTTGTTACCGGTCAGGCGGCCAATCAGGAACTCCATGGAGATGTAGTTCACGTGGCGCTGATCTTTTGCTGGCTTCGCTACCGGCTGCGCCGACAGCTGTTCAGCCAGCGCGCCGCTCACAGCCTGCCACCACTGATGAGACGTCATTTCGGAAGCGGCCTGCAGGCCAAAACGCTGCCACTGACGCGTCAGGGCAGCCTGGAATGAATCGTGATTAAAAGTAGGCTGTGACATAGTGAAATCGAATCCTTTTTACATAAACGTTAGCGGTAGTTTGCCTGGCTGGATGCGCGACTTCCTCCTCCTGTCCTGGATTAGGCGGGGAGGAGTCGCAGGGATGAGCGAAAAGTGTGATCGCCGCCACTATAACGTTAGCGACTGACGGCAGTTTTGCGCATTTTTCAGCCAGACAAGTAGGTCCTTTTTGCAGAATTCAGTCTCGGGGATTATGTCCACGAGATCTTCGCGCCAGGTCATAAAATGAAATGCCGTTTCGCAGTAAATATGTAAATAAGGAAACAATCCCCGTACGGAAATAAGCAACAAATTAATACGTATTGTTTCTACGGAAAATTACGTGCGCTGACATATCTTTAAACGTTCTTTATTCCATTAGTGCTTAAAGTTTATTTTCACATGTAACCACAATAGGTTACGAAACCCCATGTTTCCGCGCTCTGCGAGCCGTTCTACGTGGATGGTATTAAATTAAAGAAATTGTGACATATCGCAAATTAGCGGACATCAAAACGGGACATAACTTGCAATACATAGGCATTTGACCGACCTTTGTAGGGATTAATTACGAAGCGCAAAAAAAATCTCATTTTCCAATCCTCACAGTGAAGTGATTAGCTATGTTGATTCCGTCAAAACTCAGTCGACCAGTCCGTCTCGAACACACGGTGATTCGCGATCGGCTGTTGGCGAAACTTTCCGGCGCGAACAATTATCGTCTGGCGCTGATAACCAGTCCGGCTGGCTATGGAAAGACCACGCTCGTCTCACAATGGGCGGCAGGAATGAATGATCTTGGCTGGTATTCGCTGGATGAGGGCGATAACCAACAGGAGCGCTTTGCCAGCTATCTGATCGCGGCTATCCAGCAGGCGACGGGCGGGCATTGCGAGGCCAGCGAAAACATGGTGCAAAAGCGCCAGTACGCAAGCCTCAGCTCCCTTTTCGCGCAACTTTTCATTGAGCTCAGCGAGTGGCAACGTCCGCTCTATCTGGTCATTGATGACTACCATCTGATTAACAACCCGGTGATCCACGATGCCATGCGTTTCTTCCTGCGCCACCAGCCGGAAAACCTGACGCTGGTCGTGCTCTCGCGCAATCTGCCGCAGTTGGGTATCGCCAACCTGCGCGTGCGCGATCAGCTGCTGGAGATTGGCAGCCAGCAGCTCTCCTTTACGCATGCGGAAACCAAACAATTCTTCGACTGCCGCTTAGCCTCGCCGATTGAAGCGGCGGAAAGCAGCCGTCTGTGTGACGACGTCGCCGGTTGGGCCACTGCGCTCCAGCTTATCGCGCTCTCCGCACGCCAGCGTAATAACGCCACCCAACATTCTGCACGTCGTCTGGCGGGGATTAACGCCAGCCACCTGTCCGATTATCTGGTGGATGAAGTGCTGGATAACGTCGATTCGCAAACGCGCAACTTCCTGCTGAAAAGTTCGCTGCTGCGTTCAATGAACGACGCGCTCATTGCTCGTGTGACCGGTGAAGAAAACGGCCAGATGCGCCTTGAAGAAATTGAACGCCAGGGGCTGTTTATTCAGCGCATGGATAACTCCGGCGAGTGGTTCAACTACCACCCGCTGTTCTGTAGCTTCCTGCGTCAGCGCTGCCAGTGGGAACTGGCTACCGAGCTGCCGGAAATCCACCGTGCGGCGGCGGAAAGCTGGATGGCCCAGGGCTTCCCGAGCGAAGCTATCCATCACGCGCTGGCGGCGGGCGATCCGACGATGTTACGCGATATTCTGCTGAACCATGCCTGGGGCTTGTTCCACCACAGCGAACTGGCGCTGCTTGAAGAGTCGCTCTCTGCGCTGCCGTGGGAAAGCCTGTTGGAGAACCCGCGTCTGGTGCTTCTCCAGGCCTGGCTGATGCAAAGCCAGCACCGTTATAGTGAAGTGAACACCCTGCTGGCCCGCGCCGAACAGGAGATGACGTCCGAAATGGACACCTCGCTGCACGGTGATTTCAACGCCCTGCGCGCACAGGTGGCGATCAACGACGGCGATCAGGATGAAGCCGAACGTCTGTCGACCGTGGCGCTGGAAGAGCTGCCGCTGGCTAACTTCTACAGCCGTATTGTTGCCACCTCTGTGCATGGTGAAGTGCTGCACTGCAAGGGGCTACTCAGCCAGTCCATTGCCGTGATGCAGCAAACAGAACAGATGGCACGCCGCCACGATATCTGGCACTACGCGCTGTGGAGTCTGATTCAACAAAGCGAGATTTTGTTTGCCCAGGGCTTCTTACAGGCCGCCTGGGAGTGTCAGGAAAAAGGCTTCCAGCTGATTCGCGACCAGCATCTGGAACAGCTGCCGATGCATGAATTCCTGCTGCGCATCCGCGCGCAGCTGCTGTGGGCGTGGGCACGTCTCGACGAGGCGGAAACCGCCGCCCGCACCGGCATTGAAGTGTTAAGCGGCTTCCAGCCGCAGCAGCAGCTCCAGTGCCTGACGTTACAGGTACAGTGCTCGCTGGCGCGCGGCGACCTGGATAACGCCCGCAACCACCTGAACCGTCTGGAAAATCTGCTCGGCAACGGCGCCTATCACAGCGACTGGGTCTCCAACGCGGATAAGGTGCGCGTCATCTACTGGCAGATGGTCGGCGATAAAAAAGCGGCGGCTCACTGGCTGCGCCACACGCCGAAACCGGAGTTCGCCAACAACCACTTCCTGCAGGGCCAGTGGCGTAACATCGCCCGCGCGCAGATTCTGCTGGGCGAGTTCGACTCGGCTGAAATGGTGCTCGAAGAGCTGAATGAGAATGCCCGTGGGCTGCGCCTGATGAGCGATCTCAACCGCAACCTGCTGCTGCTCAACCAGCTGCACTGGCAGGCGGGTAATAAGAATGAAGCCCAGCGCGTGCTGCTGGAAGCGCTCCAGCTCGCCAACCGCACCGGGTTTATCAGCCACTTTGTGATTGAAGGCGAAGCGATGGCCCAGCAGCTGCGCCAGCTGATTCAGCTGAATACGCTGCCGGAGCTGGACCAGCACCGCGCCCAGCGCATTCTGCGTGAAATTAACCAGCACCATCGTCATAAGTTCGCCCACTTCGACGAAAGCTTCGTCGAGCGCCTGCTGAACCACCCGGAAGTGCCGGAGCTCATCCGTACCAGCCCGCTCACCCAGCGTGAGTGGCAGGTGCTGGGGCTTATCTATTCAGGCTACAGCAACGAGCAGATTGCCGGTGAACTGGACGTGGCGGCAACCACCATCAAAACCCATATCCGTAACCTTTATCAGAAGCTTGGCGTGGCGCATCGTCAGGATGCGGTGCAGCACGCACAGCAGTTGCTGAAGATGATGGGGTATGGGGTTTAATCAAAAAAAGGAGAAACGTTTTACGTTTCTCCTTTCTGACCACCGCCTGATAGCGCGAAGCTTATCAGGCCTTAGCACAGCTCCAGCTGCACCTCATTTTCGGCAATCACCTGCATCACGCCCGGCGGCGGCAGCACGTCGGTGTATACCGCATCCACCATGCTGATACTGCCCATATTGACCATAGCGTTACGGCCAAATTTCGAATGGTCGACAACCAAAATCACGTGGCGGGAGTTGTCGATAATCGCGCGTTTGGTGCGCACCTCGTGATAGTCAAACTCCAGCAGCGAACCGTCGCTGTCGATACCGCTGATGCCGAGAATGCCGAAGTCGAGACGGAACTGGGAGATGAAGTCCAGCGTCGCCTCGCCGATGATACCGCCATCGCGGCTTCGCAACTCACCGCCAGCCAGAATAATGCGAAAATCTTCTTTCACCATCAACGTATTGGCCACGTTAAGGTTGTTGGTCACGATGCGCAGATCGCTGTGATTAAGCAGCGCGTGGGCCACCGCTTCCGGCGTCGTTCCGATGTCGATAAACAGCGCCGAGCCGTTCGGGATCTGGCTTGCCACCTTCTGTGCAATACGCTCTTTCTCGGCCGTTTGCGTCGCTTTTCTATCGTGCCACGAGGCGTTTACCGAGCTCGACGGCAGCGCCGCGCCGCCGTGGTGGCGCAAGATTTTTTTCTGTTCCGCAAGGTCATTCAAATCGCGACGAATGGTCTGGGGGCTGACAGAAAAGTGCTCCACCAGCTCTTCCGTACTGACATAGCCCTGGAGTTTGACCAGTTCGATTATCGCGTCATGACGTTGTGTTTGTTTCATGATGAATCCCTGGAAAATTATGCTCGCTTTCGCACATTAAGCGTATCGACGAAGGCCATAGCCAGACCAATCACCAGCCCGGTGACGTGCGCGCCGTTCGCAATCGACATCCCAAAAACGTTGAACCACCCGGCAATCAGCCAGACCAATGAGAACATAATCAGCCCGCGCGGCAGGAAGATGCCGCTCTGCGGGTCGCGCTCACCGCGCAGCCAGGCGTAGCCCATCAAGGCATAAACCACGCCGGAAAGGCCGCCAAACCACGGACCGCTGAACTGATGCTGAATAAAGCCGCTCAGCAGCGCGCTGATGACGGTAATCACCACCAGCTTGCCGCTGCCAATGCGTTTCTCTATCGCGCCGCCAAGATACCACCACCATAGCAGGTTAAAGAGGATATGGACGAACGAGAAATGCATGAATGCGTGGGTAAAATAGCGCCAGACTTCAAATTTCAGCGAATCGTCGTACGGCCAGGCGAGCCAAATCATGACCGGCTGATCGCCGATGACGCTCATCAGAATAAAGACCAGAATGCAGACCGCCATGATGCTCATCGTCACCGGGCCGGCACCGGCTTTCAGCGTGGCAAGGAAAGGGAAACGACGATAGTGCAGGCCGCTGTTGGTCTGCCCGGACTGCCAGCTCGCCGCCAGGTAGCGCGGGTCGGCCGGATTCTCAAGGAAGCGCTCCAGCTCGTCGCGCACACAGGCCTCCTGTGCTTCATCAGAAAGCCAGACATCGCTGCGCGTATGCTGCTGGATAGTCAGAATAATCCCCTGCGTTGCCATATAGTCAACAAAGGCCTGGGCCACGCGCGGGTTGGTAAAAGAGGTGATCATCAACATTCAGCAGGTCGCTTCTATTCCACACAAAAGAGGACAGTATATACCCAAACGCAGACAGATACGTTGCTAAGGCGCGCAATGACCGCCTGGCAGCAGGCGGTATCAAGAATGGGCAAACTCAGCCGTTTTAGAAAGCGGCGTGTTCCACTTCAGCCGGGAAGTGACGGTGCCAGGCATCAAAGCCGCCGTCAACGCTGTAGACCTGGTCATAACCCTGCTGCAACAGGTACTGCGCGGCACCTTTGCTGCTATTACCGTGGTAGCACATCACCATCACCGGCGTTTCAAAATCGTTATCGCGCATAAACGCGCCCAGCGTATCGTTCGTCAGATGAAACGCGCCTGGGGTATGCCCCATCGCAAAGCTCTGCGGGTCGCGAATATCCACCAGCACAGCGGTGCTTTGCTGCAGCTTTTGGTGCGCCTGTTCTACGTTAATACATTCAAACTGTTCCATGGTGCTCTCTTATCGTTATGGCAGGTATTGTCTTGCTGGCGACATTTTACCGCCAAGTGTACGTCTTCAGGCCACGTAAACGCCAATATGTTATGCACATCACTCTAAAATGTTTTTTCAATGTTACCAAAAGCGCGTTTACTTGCTATTATGAGCGATATCGAACATTAATGAGCTATAACGAAAGTCCCTGAGGTAGCAATAATGGAAACCAAAGATCTGATTGTCATCGGTGGCGGTATCAACGGTGCGGGCATTGCGGCTGATGCGGCGGGGCGCGGATTATCCGTGCTGATGCTGGAAGCCAGAGATCTGGCCTGCGCCACGTCGAGCGCCAGCTCGAAACTGATCCATGGCGGCCTGCGCTACCTTGAACACTACGAATTCCGTCTGGTCAGCGAAGCGCTGGCCGAGCGTGAAGTGCTGCTGAAGATGGCCCCGCACATCGCCATTCCGATGCGTTTTCGTCTGCCACACCGCCCGCATCTGCGCCCGGCGTGGATGATCCGTACCGGTCTGTTTATGTACGATCACCTGGGCAAGCGTACCAGCCTGCCTGCGTCTACCGGTTTGCGTTTTGGCGCAGAGTCGGTCCTGAAGCCGGAAATCGTGCGCGGTTTCGAATATTCAGACTGCTGGGTCGACGATGCTCGCCTGGTCCTGGCTAATGCGCAAATGGTGGTGAAAAAAGGCGGCGAAGTCCGAACCCGTACGCGCGCAATCTCGGCGAAACGTGAAAACGGCCTGTGGGTGGTGGAAGCGGAAGATATCGACAGCGGCGAAAAATTCCGCTGGCAGGCGCGCGGCCTGGTGAATGCCACCGGCCCGTGGGTCAAACAGTTCTTCGACGACGGGATGCATCAGCCTTCGCCATACGGCATCCGCCTGATCAAGGGCAGCCATATTGTGGTACCGCGCGTGCACAACCAGAAGCAGGCCTACATTCTGCAAAACGAAGATAAGCGCATCGTGTTTGTGATCCCGTGGATGGACGAGTTCTCAATTATTGGCACCACCGACGTGGAGTACCACGGCGATCCGAAAAACGTCGAAATCGACGAAAGCGAGATTAGCTATCTGCTGAAGGTCTACAACGGCCACTTTAAGAAACAGCTCGCTCGTGAAGATATCGTCTGGACCTACTCCGGCGTGCGCCCGCTGTGTGACGACGAGTCGGATTCTCCGCAGGCGATCACCCGCGACTATACGTTGGATATCCATGACGACCACGGCAAAGCGCCTCTGCTGTCGGTGTTTGGCGGCAAGCTCACCACCTACCGTAAGCTGGCAGAACACGCGCTCGAGAAACTGGCCCCTTACTATCAAGGCATTGGCCCAGCCTGGACCAAAGGCGCGGTGCTGCCGGGCGGTGAGATTGGCAGCGATCGTGACGACTACGCGGCGAAGCTGCGCCGCCGCTATCCGTTTATCAGCGAGTCACTGGCCCGCCACTTTGCCCGCACCTACGGCAGCAACAGCGAGCTGATTATTGGCGATGCGAAGGATATTGCCGGGCTGGGCGAAGATTTCGGCCATGAGTTTTACGAAGCGGAGCTGCGTTACCTGGTCGAACACGAATGGGTGCGTTGCCTCGACGATGCTATCTGGCGTCGTACTAAGCAGGGAATGTGGCTGAACGCCGAACAGCAGTCACGGATTAGCGCATGGCTGGTGAAAACGCTGGGAAAGCCTGAATTTTCGCTGGCGTCGTAAGCGATCAGGGAAAAAGAAACGGGGCCGATTGGCCCCGTTTGACGTTTACAGCCTTACCGGCTCGATATACCAGATATGCTCGGCATACTCTTTGATCGTGCGGTCAGAGGAGAAGTAGCCCATGTTGGCGATGTTGTGCATCGCTTTGGTGGTCCACTGCTCCGGCTCCTGATACAGCTCATCGACCCTGTCCTGACAGTCCACATAGCTACGGAAATCGGCCAGTACCTGATAGTGGTCGCCGAAGTTAATCAGCGAATCCACCAGGTCACGGTAACGCCCCGGCTCGCTCGGGCTGAACACGCCGGTGGCGATTTGCGTCAGCACCTGGCGCAGCTCTTCATCCTGCTCGTAGTAGTCGCGCGGGCTGTAGCCCTTACGGCGCAGCGCCTCCACCTCTTCAGCCGTGTTGCCAAAGATAAAGAAGTTATCCGCCCCCACGTGTTCCTGCATCTCCACGTTAGCCCCGTCCAGCGTACCGATGGTTAATGCCCCGTTGAGCGCAAACTTCATGTTACTGGTGCCGGAGGCTTCCGTCCCCGCCAGCGAAATCTGCTCGGAAAGATCGGCCGCCGGAATGATCATCTGCGCCAGGCTCACGCTGTAGTTCGGGATAAACACCACTTTCAGCTTATCGCCAATCTGCGGATCGTTGTTGATCACGTCCGCCACGTCGTTGATCAGGTGAATGATGTGCTTCGCCATGTAGTAGGCCGACGCCGCTTTACCGGCGAAGATATTCACCCGCGGCACCCACTTCGCATCCGGATCGGCCTTGATGCGGTTGTAGCGGGCGATCACGTGCAGCACGTTCATCAGTTGACGCTTGTATTCGTGGATACGCTTGATCTGCACGTCAAACAGCGCGTGGGGGTTCACCACCACGTTCAGGTTCTGGGCAATAAACGCCGCGAGGCGCTTTTTGTTCTCCAGCTTGGCGTGCTGCACCGCCTGATTCACCTTCGGATAATCGATGTGCTGTTCCAGCTCGCTCAACTGACTGAGATCCGAACGCCACGTCTGGCCGATATTTTCGTCCAGCACGCCGGAGAGCGCCGGGTTGGCCAACGCCAGCCAGCGGCGCGGCGTCACGCCGTTAGTGACGTTGGTAAAGCGAGTCGGGAAGATAGCGGCGAAGTCGGCGAACAGCGATTGCACCATCAGGTTCGAGTGCAGTTCGGAAACGCCGTTGACCTTCTTACTCACCACCACCGCCAGCCACGCCATGCGTACGCGGCGGCCGTTAGACTCGTCGATGATCGAGGTGCGGCTCAGCAGCGCGGTGTCGTTCGGGTACTGTTCCTGCAGCGTCTTCAGGAAGTAGTCGTTAATCTCGAAGATAATCTGCAAATGACGCGGCAGAATTTTGCCGAGCATGTCCACCGGCCAGGTTTCCAGCGCTTCGCTCATCAGCGTGTGGTTGGTGTATGAGAAGACCTGGCAGGTGACGTTAAACGCGTCGTCCCAGCTGAACTTGTGCTCGTCAATCAACAGGCGCATCAGCTCAGGGATCGACAGCACCGGATGGGTGTCGTTGAGGTGGATGGCAATTTTATCCGCCAGGTTGTCATAAGTTTTATGCAACATGTAGTGGCGGTTTAAAATATCCTGCACCGTGGCGGAGACCAGGAAGTACTCCTGACGCAGGCGCAGCTCGCGCCCGGAATAGGTGGAATCATCCGGGTAGAGCACGCGGGATACGTTCTCCGAGTGGTTTTTATCCTCCACCGCGGCGAAGTAATCGCCCTGGTTAAATTTACCCAGGTTGATTTCGCTACTGGCCTGGGCGTTCCACAGACGCAGCGTGTTGGTCGCGTCGGTGTCGTAGCCGGGGATAATTTGATCGTAGGCGACCGCCAGAATCTCTTCGGTTTCCAGCCAGCGGCTGGTTTTGCCTTCCATCTGCACGCGGCCACCGAAACGCACTCTGTAGCGGGTGTTGTGGCGCGGGAACTCCCACGGGTTACCGTACTCCAGCCAGTAATCCGGCGACTCTTTCTGACGACCGTCGACGATGTTCTGCTTAAACATGCCGTAATCATAGCGAATACCGTAGCCGCGCCCCGGCAGCGCCAGCGTCGCCAGCGAGTCAAGGAAGCAGGCCGCCAGACGCCCCAAACCGCCGTTGCCAAGGCCCGGGTCGTTCTCTTCGTCGATCAGCTCTTCGAGGTCTAACCCCATGCCTTCCAGCGCGTTTTTCACGTCGTCATACAGGCCTAACGACAACAGCGCATTGGAAAGCGTGCGGCCAATCAAAAACTCCATCGACAGGTAGTAAACCTGCCGTGTTTCCTGGGAAAGCTGAGCGCGGTTCGAGCGCAACCAGCGTTCGACCAGACGATCGCGAACGGCAAACAGGGTGGCGTTCAGCCATTCGTGTTTGTTAGCGATAGCCGGATCTTTCCCGATGATGAACATCAGCTTATAGGCAATAGAGTGCTTCAGTGCCTCAACGCTGAGGGTCGGTGATGCATACGTAAAGGGTGCATTCATAACTCAGATCCCCGTAGTTAGATCAGGCGTTGGTAAAGCTCACGATAAGCGTGTGCAGCAACCTGCCAGCTAAAATCCATGTTCATCGCCTGACGTTGTACATAGCGCCAGAGCGACGGACGAGACCATAATACGAAAGCACGGCGGATGGCTCTGAGCAGCGACCAGGCGTTGCTGTCTTCAAAGACAAAACCGCTGGCGATACCGTCAGCCAGGTTTTCCAGCGAGCTATCCGCCACGGTATCCGCCAGACCGCCGGTGCGACGGACCAACGGCAGCGTGCCGTACTTCAAACCGTAAAGCTGCGTTAAGCCGCATGGCTCAAAGCGGCTCGGCACCAGGATGACATCCGCGCCGCCAATAATGCGGTGCGAGAACGCTTCGTGGTAGCCAATCTGTACCCCCACCTGCCCCGGATGTTCCGCGGCGGCGGCGAGAAAACCTTCCTGCAATACCGGATCGCCTGCGCCTAACAGCGCCAACTGACCGCCCTGCTCCAGCAGGCCCGGCAGGGCTTCCAGCACCAGATCCAGCCCTTTCTGGCTGGTGAGGCGGCTGACCACGGCAAACAGCGGCGCGGTGTCGCTGACCTTCAGCCCCATCGCAATCTGCAGCTGCCGTTTATTCTCCGCTTTCTTCTCTAGCGTATCGCGACTATAGCTTGCTGGCAGCAACAGGTCTTTTTCCGGACTCCAGACGTTGTCATCCACGCCGTTGAGAATCCCCGACAGACGGCCTTCTTTATGCCGCTGACGCAGCAGCCCTTCCATACCGTAGGCAAACTGCGGTTCGGTAATCTCCCGGGCGTAGGTTGGGCTGACGGCGGTAATATGATCCGCGAAGAACAGCCCCGCTTTCAGGAACGAAATCTGCCCGTGGAATTCCAGCCCGTGCATGTTGAAGTATTCTGCCGGCAGCTGGATTTCATCCATATGGTGGCTGTAAAACAGCCCCTGATACGCCAGATTATGTACCGTAAACACCGATTTCGCCGGGCGACCGCGGGCCGCCAGATAGGCCGGGGCCAGGCCCGCGTGCCAGTCGTGGGCATGCACCACGTCCGGACGCCAGAACGGATCCAGGCCGCAGGCCATTTCACTGCCCACCCAGCCCAGCAGCGCAAAGCGCTTCACGTTATCGGGATAGGCGTTCAGGTGCGTATCGTGATACGGGCTCCCAGGGCGATCGTAGAGATGCGGCGCATCAATCAGGTAAATACCAACGCCGTTATAGTGGCCGAACAGCAGCGTAATGCGCCCGGCGAACGTATCACGACGCGTCACCACTTTGGCATCCGTAATCCCGCGGCGGATATCCGGAAACGCGGGTAACAGCACGCGAGCGTCAGTCCCTTCGGCAATCTGTGCCGCCGGCAGCGCGCCGATCACATCCGCAAGGCCACCCGTTTTTAATAACGGGAACATCTCTGAACAAACGTGTAAAACCTGCATTATCGCTCCTGTTTGTACCCCAGCTGCCGCAACATCTCGCGCGTTACCAGCACGATCCCTTCTTCTGAACGGTAGAAGCGACGCGCATCCTCTTCCGCATCTTCACCGATCACCATGCCTTCTGGAATCACGCAGGCCCGGTCGATGACGCAGCGACGCAGGCGTGAGGAGCGCCCAACCCACACGTCTGGCAGTAAGACTGCCGAATCAATGTTACAGAACGAGTTCACGCGCACGCGCGGGAACAGCACCGACTGCACCACCACCGAACCGGAAATAATACAGCCGCCGGAGACCAGCGAGTTCAGGGTCATGCCGTGGCTGCCGGAGCGGTCCTGGACGAACTTCGCCGGAGGCAGGGACTCCATATGGGTACGGATAGGCCAGTGCTGATCGTACATATCCAGCTCAGGGGTCACCGACGCCAGGTCGAGGTTCGCTTTCCAGTAGGCTTCCAGCGTTCCCACATCGCGCCAGTACGGTTCGGCATCCGGGTCGGACTGTACGCAGGACAGCGGGAAAGGATGTGCATAAGCCGCGCCAGCTTTGGTAATTAACGGAATTAAATCTTTGCCGAAGTCGTGGCTGGAATTTTCGTTGACGTCATCCTGCTCCAGCAGTTCATAAAGGTAATCCGCATCAAAGACATAGATACCCATGCTGGCGAGCGATTTGCTTGGGTCACTCGGCATGGCCGGCGGGTTAGCCGGTTTTTCCACGAAGTCGATAATCTTGTCGTTTTCGTCAACCGCCATGACGCCGAACGCCGATGCCTCTTCAATGGGCACCGGAATGCACGCCACGGTGCAACGCGCGCCTTTTTCGACGTGGTCGATCAGCATGCGCGAGTAATCTTGTTTGTAGATGTGGTCACCGGCGAGGATCACCACATACTCCGCTTTATAGCGGCGAATAATGTCGAGGTTCTGGGTCACCGCATCGGCGGTACCGCGATACCAGTTTTCACCGTGCATCCGCTGCTGAGCCGGCAGCAGATCCACAAATTCGTTCATCTCTTCGCTGAAGAAGGACCAGCCGCGCTGGATGTGCTGCACCAGCGTGTGGGACTGGTACTGCGTAATCACGCCGATACGGCGGATCCCGGAGTTCAGGCAGTTAGATAATGCAAAGTCGATAATGCGGAATTTACCGCCGAAGTGGACAGCGGGTTTTGCCCGTTTATTGGTGAGATCCTTTAATCGCGTTCCGCGTCCGCCCGCCAGAATCAGGGCGACGGATTTGATAGGTAACTGGCGAGCCAGCATTAAGGGATCGTTTTTTTCTAGCCTAACCATGATTAACTCCTTTTGTTGCTCGTCCTTCCGGGTTATTAGGTAGTCCCCGCACAGGTGCGGGGTTCCGGGTAATTCAGAGACTATGACCTTTGAAATACGCACACTCCGTGCGCAGGCCCATGCCAGACAGCCATGACGACCGGCGCTTCATCGCCGGTAAATGGAGGAACGGCGCGCCATTCCCCCACGGGTAACTTCAGGTTTGCCACGTTCTGCGTCGCATTGAGCGTAATGAGCCAGCGATCGGAAAGCAGAATCTGCATCCGGCGCGCCCCGTGCTGCCACTCCTCGGCAGACAGCGGCTGCGCGTCCTGATTGAGCCATTGCACGTTGCCGTCGCCCTCCTGCCACCAGCGATCCTCCGTTAAAGCCGGAATTTGCTGGCGCAGATGGATTAGAGCGGCGGTAAAGTCGGTCAGCGCATCATCCGCATTTTCCCAATCAAGCCAGGTCAACGAATTGTCCTGGCAGTAGGCATTGTTGTTACCTTGCTGGCTGTGACCGTGTTCGTCACCGGCCAGCAACATTGGCGTTCCCTGCGATAACAGCAGCGTTGTCAGCAGCGCCTGAACGCTACCCTGCCGACGCGCCATTACATCCAGGTTTGCTTCCAATCCTTCGATACCATGATTATTGCTATGGTTATTGCTGGTTCCGTCACGATTCTCTTCGCCGTTGGCGTCGTTGTGCTTATTGTTGAAGCTCACACAATCGCGCAGGGTGAAGCCATCGTGAGCGGTGACCAGGTTGATGGCGGCGTGCGGTTGCCTCTCCTGATGCTGAAAGACGTCGCTAGAGGCGGCGAAGCGCTGGGCAAATTCCCCCAGCGACAGCGACTCCTCAAGCCAGAAGCGACGCATAGCATCACGGAAACGGTCATTCCACTCGCTGAAACCGGGCGGGAAGTTCCCCACCTGGTAGCCACCGTCGCCGATATCCCACGGTTCAGCAATCAGCTTCACCGTCGACAGTACCGGGTCGTCATGGATAGCCTTAAACAGCGGCGCATCCTGACGATAGCCCGGCGTACGGCCAATCACCGACGCTAAATCAAAACGAAAACCATCAACGTGGCACACGTCAACCCAGAACCGCAGGCACTGACGGGCGTACTCCACGACGCCCGGGTGACTGAGATTCAGCGTGTTGCCGCAGCCCGTCCAGTTGTGATAATCGCCATCTTCTCTCAACCAATAATAGCTGCGGTTATCAATCCCCCGCAGCGAGAAGGTCTGACAATGCAGATCCAACTCGGCGCTGTGATTCAGCACCACATCGAGGATCACCTCGATACCGGCCTGATGCAGCGCTTTTACCGCATCGCGAAACTCGTCCAGCGCGTGCTCGGGCGCGCTGGCGTAACGCGGCGACAGAGCAAACATCGCCAGCGGGTTGTAGCCCCAGTAGTTGCGCAGCCCCATCCGCAGTAGACGCTGTTCGCTGGCAAAATGCGCCACCGGCAGCAGCTCCAGCGCCGTGATGCCAAGCCGCTTGAAGTAGTCGATCATCACCGGGTGGCCCAGCGCCTTATAGGTACCGCGGATGGCATCCGGCAGCCCCGGGTGGCGCAGGGTCAGCCCTTTGACGTGCGCTTCGTAGATAACGGTTTTGCCCCACGCGGTGCGCGGTGCGGCGTCGTCCTGCCAGTCGTAGGCTAAGTCTACGACCACCGATTTTGGCGCTACCGGCGCGCTGTCGCGTTCATCCGGCGCGTCGTAGCCATCGTGAAAACGCGGGTCGTCTACCGGGTCGCCCTCGGCGCGAAAACAGCACGGGTCGAGCAGCAGCTTTGCCGGGTTAAAGCGGTAGCCCTGCTGCGGATCCCACGGACCATACACCCGATAACCGTAACGTAAGCCGGGGCCCGCATAAGGCAAATAGCCGTGCCAGACGTCGCCGCTCCGGGCGGGAAGGTCATAGCGCGACTCGTTGCCCTGCGCGTCAAACACGCAGAGTTCTACCCGCTGGGCATGCGCCGAAAAAAGCGTGAAGTTCACGCCCTCGCCGTCAAAGCTGGCGCCGAGCGGCGCGGGTTTCCCTGCTGCGAGTTGCCCCATGTGGTTAATCCCCTTCCCGTACCAGCCAGATAGTCGACAGCGGCGGCAGCGTCAGGCTCAGCGACTGCGGGCGACCGTGGCTTTCGAGATTATCGCTGTGCACCACGCCGCCGTTACCGGCGTTGCTACCGTGGTAATGGGCGGAATCGGTATTCAGCACTTCACGCCAGCGGCCCGGCTGATTAATGCCGAAGCGATAGTCGTGGCGCGGTACCGGCGTAAAGTTACTGACCACAATCACTTCGTTCCCGGCTTTGTCGCGGCGGACAAAGGCGAATACCGAACGCGCGTGGTCATCAACCACCAGCCACTCGAACCCGTACGGGTCAAAGTCCAGCTCGTGCATCGCTTTATGGTGACGATAGGTATGGTTGAGGTCGCGCACCAGACGCTGTACCCCGTGATGCCAGTTATCGTCGCCCTCCAGCAGATGCCAGTCGAGGCTGCCGTCAAAGTTCCATTCACGGCCCTGAGCAAACTCATCGCCCATAAACAGCAGCTTTTTGCCCGGGAAAGCGAACATCCAGCCGTAGTAGGCGCGCAGGTTGGCGAACTTCTGCCACGCGTCGCCCGGCATACGGTCAAGAATGGATTTTTTACCGTGGACCACTTCGTCATGCGATAACGGCAACACGAAGTTTTCCGTGTAGTTGTACAGCATGCCGAAGGTCATTTTGTCGTGATGGTACTGGCGATGAACCGGATCGAGCTTCATGTAGTCCAGGGTGTCGTGCATCCAGCCCAGGTTCCACTTAAACCAGAAGCCCAGGCCACCCATATCGGACGGGCGTGAGACGCCGGCAAAGTCGGTCGACTCTTCCGCCATACTCACCGCGCCGGGAACCTGCTCGCCCAACACGCGGTTGGTCTGACGCAGAAACTCAATCGCTTCAAGGTTTTCGCGGCCACCGAACTCGTTCGGGATCCACTCGCCCTCTTTACGAGAGTAGTCGCGGTAAATCATTGACGCCACCGCATCGACGCGCAGCGCATCAATACCGAAGCGCTCCACCCAGTACAGGGCGTTGCCCGTCAGGAAGTTACTCACTTCACGGCGGCCATAGTTATAAATCAGGGTATTCCAGTCCTGATGGTAGCCTTCACGCGGGTCGCTGTGCTCGTACAGGTTGGTACCGTCAAACTCGGCCAGCGCGAAGTCATCCGACGGGAAGTGCCCCGGAACCCAGTCAAGAATGACGTTCAGACCGGCGGCGTGCGCGGCGTTGATAAAGTAGCGGAAATCTTCGCGCGTACCGAAGCGGCGGGTCGGCGCATACAGCCCGGTTGGCTGATAGCCCCAGCTGCCGTCAAACGGGTGCTCGTTAACCGGCAGCAGCTCCAGATGGGTAAAGCCCATCCATTTAGCGTACGGCACCAGCTGCTCGGCCAGCTCGCGGTAGCTCAGCCAGTAGTTGTTGTCGGTATGACGGCGCCAGGAACCCAGGTGCACCTCGTAGATAGAGATAGGCGCGTCGAACTGGTTGGCTTCTTTGCGTTCTTCGCTCTGCTCAACTTTTGGCGGTAGCCCGCAGATTAGCGATGCCGTTTCCGGGCGCATCTGTGCTTCAAAGGCATAAGGGTCTGCTTTAATCCGCAGCGCGCCGCGAGCGTCGATCATCTCGAACTTATACAGCTGACCGTTATGCGCGCCGGGGATGAACAGCTCCCAAATTCCGGTTTCCCGACGCAGACGCATCGGGTGACGGCGGCCGTCCCAGTAGTTGAACTGCCCGACGACGGAGACGCGCTGGGCATTAGGCGCCCAAACGGCAAAACGTGTCCCGGTAACGCCGTCCATGGTGTCCGCATGCGCGCCCAGTGTTTCATACGGGCGCAGGTGGGTACCTTCGGACAGCAACCATGCATCCATTTCCTGGAGCAATGGGCCAAAGCTATAGGGGTCATCAATAAGATTCTGTTGGCCATGCCAAACGACAGCCAACTGATAGCGGAAGAAATTTTTACGACGCGGCAGAATGCCACAAAAGAAACCGCGTGAGTCCACGCACTCCAGCTTGCCCACTTTGCGCCCGGTTTTGGGTTCAATCACCCAAACGTCGGTCGCGTCAGGCAGTAACGCCCGGACTTCCAGCCCTGCTTCCGTTCTGTGCATCCCCAGTACGGAAAAAGGATCCGCAAAATGGCCTGCGATCAGTGCATTAATCACGTCTCTATCAACACGATCAGACATGCTTCATCATCCTTAGTTTTTGTATCGCCTCAATCCAATTTAAATGGCGACATTTGTGACCTGAACGGTGCGGCACGAAGTTGTGTGCCTCTCTCGGCCCCGTTCAACCTTCAGTCAAGGTGACAGACCTTGATTAAAGCATAGTCAACGCTTTACCTGACTCCTGAGAGAAAAATAGACATAACTGCGTTTACTCCCTTGTATTACGCAAAAAAAAGGGGTGGTTTGCCACCCCTCATCGATGAATAAATGTTTACGCCAATTGACGTAGCATACGACGCAGCGGCTCGGCTGCGCCCCACAGGAGCTGGTCGCCAACGGTGAACGCTGACAGGTATTCCGGCCCCATATTCAGTTTGCGCAAACGCCCAACTGGCGTGGTCAGCGTACCGGTGACCGCCGCCGGGGTGAGTTCGCGCATCGTGATTTCACGATCGTTTGGCACCACTTTCGCCCACGGATTGTGCGCAGCCAGTAATTCCTCCACAGAACTTATGGAAATATCTTTTTTCAATTTCAGGGTGAATGCCTGGCTGTGGCAGCGCAGCGCGCCGATACGTACGCATAACCCATCCACCGGAATAACCGAGGAGGTCGCGAGAATTTTGTTGGTTTCCGCCTGGCCTTTCCACTCTTCACGGCTCTGGCCGTTGTCGAGCTGCTTGTCGATCCACGGAATCAGGCCGCCCGCCAGCGGGACGCCAAAGTTATCGACCGGCAGATCGCCGCTGCGGGTCAACGTGGTGACTTTGCGTTCGATGTCGAGGATGGCGGAAGCCGGGTCGGCCAGTTCGCTGGCGACGTGATTATGCAGCAGACCCATTTGGGTCAGCAGCTCGCGCATATGGCGCGCGCCGCCGCCGGAAGCCGCCTGATAGGTAGCGACCGAGGCCCACTCAACCAGATCGTTGGCAAACAGGCCGCCCAGCGACATCAGCATCAGGCTGACGGTGCAGTTGCCGCCGACAAAGGTTTTAATCCCGTTGTTCAGACCGTCGGTGATGACCTGCTGGTTCACCGGGTCGAGAATAATGATGGCGTCATCTTTCATGCGCAGCGAGGAGGCTGCGTCAATCCAGTAACCCTGCCAGCCGCTTTCACGCAGCTTAGGATAGATTTCGTTGGTATAATCGCCGCCCTGACAGGTAACAATAATGTCGAGCGCCTTCAGCGCTTCAAGATCGTAGGCGTCCTGAAGCTTACCACCGGTGGTGCCGCCGAACGACGGCGCAGCTTGACCTAACTGAGAGGTGGAGAAGAAGACCGGGCGAATGGCGTCAAAGTCGCGCTCTTCAACCATGCGTTGCATGAGTACAGAGCCGACCATCCCGCGCCAGCCGATAAAACCAACATTTTTCATAACGAATTTTCCTGCAGATATGTGCTGTTATTGCTTACCAGTTCCACTGGGCATCCCTTCACATTACAAAAAGCAGCTAAAGTCGCAAGTGAAATTAATCAATGATTGCGTAGCAATCAGAAATGCAACTTATTCCCCCTGCTATAGGGGTCACATTTTTCTACGTTGAACTCCGCAACGAAGACGATGTGTAGAGCAGAAATTCCACAACAATTATCAGGGAATTTGAGTCATGAGTGAAATCTTTTCCGCCGCTGTTTTATTGATCCTGATTATGGATCCACTGGGAAATTTGCCCATTTTTATGTCGGTGCTAAAACACACGGAACCCAAGCGCCGCAAAGCGATCATGATACGTGAGCTTTTAATCGCACTCCTGCTGATGCTGATTTTTCTCTTCGCGGGCGAGAAGATTCTGGCGTTTTTAAACCTGCGCGCCGAGACGGTCTCCATCTCCGGCGGCATCATTTTATTCCTGATTGCCATTAAGATGATTTTCCCCAGCGCGACGGGAAACAGCTCGGGGCTGCCGGCGGGTGAAGAGCCGTTTATTGTCCCGCTTGCCATTCCGCTGGTTGCCGGGCCGACGCTGCTGGCAACGCTGATGCTGCTGTCGCATCAGTATCCCAATAATCTGTCACACCTGGTGATTGCGCTGCTGATTGCCTGGGGCGGCACAGTGGTGATTTTGCTGCAGTCGTCGCTGTTCCTGCGCCTGCTGGGCGAGAAAGGGGTTAACGCGTTAGAACGTCTGATGGGATTGATTCTGGTGATGATGGCGACCCAGATGTTCCTGGACGGCATTCGGATGTGGATGAAGGGATAAAACCGGGCAATTGCCCGGCCAAAGACCGTCTGTAGGCCGGATAAGGCGTTTACGCCGCCATCCGGCAATATGCGCCGGACGGCCTGATGGCGCTGCGCTTATCAGGCCTACAACGGGTGGTGCATTAACTTAACAGCGTAAACGCAATCATACCGACAATCGCGCCTACCGTACCAAGAATGGTTTCCATCATGGTCCAGGTTTTCAGCGTCTGCGCTTCCGTCGCGCCGGTAAACTTACCGAACAGCCAGAAGCCTGCGTCGTTCACGTGGCTCACCACGATAGAACCGCCGCCGATACAGATAGACAGCGCCGCCAGCTGAGCGCCGCTGTAATGCAGCTGTTCAATCACCGGCATCACCAGGCCCACCGCAGTCAGACACGCAACCGTCGCGGAACCCTGAATAATACGTACCGCAGCGGCCAGAATGAAGCAGGTCAGCGCAATCGGCAGGCCCATCCCGGTCAGGGCTTCGCCCAATGCCGGACCGACGCCGGAATCCACCAGCACCTGTTTGAACACGCCGCCCGCACCGATCACCAGCAGAATAATCCCCGCAGGCTGCAGGGCCGCACCGCAGATCGCCATCACTTTGTCTTTCGCCATGCCCTGACGGAACGCCAGGCCATAAATCGCCACCAGGCAGGCAATCAGAATCGCGGTGAATGGGTGACCGATAAATTCAAACCACTGATAGGTTTCGGACTCCACCGGCACAAAGCGCGCGGCGATCGTTTTCAGGCCTACCAGCACCAGCGGCAGCAGAATTAGCGCCAGGCTAAAGCCGAAGGACGGCATTTTGCCTTCGCCAAGGTGCGGCTCGGTAATGTCATCAGGAATGTTCAGCTCAACGTAGCGGCTGATAAAGTTGCCCCACAGCGGGCCGGCAATAATCATCCCCGGAATCGCCGCACACAGGCCAATCAGAATCATCCAGCCAAAGTCGGCGTGCATTTGGGAAGCCAGCAGCATTGGCGCGGGCCCCGGCAGCAGAAACGCCGCCGCGGCGGCTACACCGGCAAACAACGGAATCACCAGCTTCACCAGGTTCGTCCCGGTGTGGCGCGCCATAGAGAACGCGACGCTAATCAGCAGCACGATCGCCACTTCAAAGAACAGCGGCAGCGCACAGATAAGACCGGCGATACCGATAGCATAGTGCGCGCGGCTGTGGCCGAAGGATTTCAGCATTTTGACCGCAATCTGATCGACTGCGCCCGTCTCATGCAAAATTTTGCCGAACATCGCGCCCAGCGCGACCACGATAGCCAGGAAGCCCAGCGTACCGCCCATCCCTTTCTCCATGGTTTCCGCGATTTTAATCAACGGCATACCGGAGAAAAGCCCTGCACCAATAGAAACCACCATCAAAGCCAGGAAAGCGTGCATACGCGCCTTCATGACTAAAAACAGCAGCAGTAAAACGGAACCTACTGCTGTTAAAACTAACGATAAAGTTGTCACGCGATACGGCCTTTGTTAATCACTTCAATGGTGCTGTCGATAACGCCTTCCAGCGGCTGATCGATATCAACCACCAGCACGTCGCGTTCGTCAGCGCCCGGTTCTTGCAGGGTTTCGAACTGCGTCACCAGCATCTGGGTCTTGAAGAAGTGGCCCTTACGCGCTTTCAGACGGCTCTCAATCACCTCGAAATCCCCTTTCAGGTAGACGAAGGAGAGATTCGGGTTCCCTTCACGCAGAATGTCGCGGTACGCTTTTTTCAGCGCGGAGCAGACAATCAGCGAGACTTTGTTCGTGCGCTGCATGGCAAACGCGGCGTCGTTCAGCGCCTGCAGCCAGGGCTTGCGGTCGTCGTCATTCAGCGGTTCGCCGGAGGACATTTTGACGATATTGCTGCGCGGGTGCAGGAAATCGCCGTCCAGAAACGCGGCGTTCAGGCGATGTGCGACTTCGCTGGCAACGGCGGATTTACCGCTGCCGGATACGCCCATCAGTACATAAACGTGGTGATCGTGGTTAGTCGTGCTCAAGGCGTCCTCCTGTTGGGCACCGGGAATTTGTTACGGGTAACAGTTATCGGTAACATTGTCATGCTGAGCAACTGGATAAGCAATAACCATTCGTGCCGGAAGTGAATTATGAGTGAATATGTGTGATCTAGTTCAAACTTGTGGAGCCTAAATAGAACCACCCGGTGACAAAGTGAAACCTAAATCTAACATCTTCGGCGTCACCACTTCACCGCGAATACGGGCAAGCAGACGCTCCGCGCCAATGCGCCCCATGCGCTCACGCGGCGTCAGGACGCTGGCGAGACGCGGTTCCATCACCTGGCCGATATCGTGGCCGTGGAAGCCGGCAATCGCGATATCGTCCGGAATTTTCAGCCCCAGACGCTGGCACTCAAACGCCGCGCCGACCGCGAGGTCATCGTTGGTACAGAAAATGCCGTCCAGCCTGGAGAATTCGCGCCGTGCCTGGCGCATCAGTTCGATGCCGGAAGTGTAAGACGACGACTGCTCTACCATCACGCTGTACGGCGTCAGGCCCGCGTCAAGCATCGCCTGTTCGTAGCCTTTCTGTTTGATAATAGTACGTTCATCGAGACGCGCCCCTAAATAGGCGATATGCCGATGGCCGCGCGCGATAATCGCCGCCGTCATCTGCCGCGCCGCTTCAAAGTTATCGAAACCCACGGCGATATCGAGGCACGGCGACTGGCTGTCCATGAGCTCAACCACCGGAATACCGGCCACTTCGATCATCTTGAGGGTACGCGGCGTGTGGGTACGTTCAGTCAGAATCAGGCCGTCAATGTTCCAGGAGAGCATCGACTCCAGGCGCTCCTGCTCCATTTCCGGCTTGTAGCCGTAGTGGGCAAGCATCGTCTGATAGCCGTGGGCGTCGGTGACGCTTTCCACGCCGCGCAGCACTTCCGCAAAGACCTGGTTGGTTAATGAGGGCAGCAGCACGCCGATGGCGCGGCTGGTAGCATTGGAGAGAATATCGGGGGCCCGGTTGGGGATATAGCCCAGATCGTCAAGCGCCGCCGCAATTTTACCGCGTAACGCTTCGGAAACCTGCTCCGGGTTACGTAAAAAACGGCTCACCGTCATTTTGGTTACGCCAACGCGATCGGCAACATCCTGAAGTACGGGTCTTTTCTTTTTCATCGTCCAGTGGCAAACAAAGGTGAAATATTGCTGAAGTTTACCACGGAGATGACGCAACCTCCCCGCAAGATTGGGGAGGTTGCGCTAATTATTTAAGACGGATCAAACTGGCGGCAGATCGAAGAGTAAAATTTCACTTTCGCTGTCGGCGTGAACCGAAATCGCCTGCTCGTCCCAAATCGCCAGACCATCGCTGGTGGTGGCTTTGGTGCCATTAATCGAGACTTCGCCTTTCACTACCTGAATCCACACGCGGCGGTCGGCGGCAATCTGGTGCACCGATTGTTCGCCTTTTGCCAGCGCCCAGCGGTACAGCTCCATATCCTGGTAAACCTTCAGCGAACCTTCACGCGCATCCGGCGACAGCACCAGCTGCTTGCCCTGCGCGGCGTCGAAGCGACGCTGTTCGTAGCGCGGCGTGATGCCGGTTTTTTCTGGAATGATCCAGATCTGATACAGGTGCAGCTTATCGGTGGCGCTTGGGTTGTACTCAGAGTGACGCACCCCGGTACCGGCGCTCATAATCTGGAACTCGCCCGCCGGAACCTGCTCTTTGTTACCCATGCTGTCCTGGTGCTCCACGGCGCCTTCCAGCACGTAGGTCAGGATTTCCATGTCTTTATGCGGGTGAGTACCGAACCCCTGGCCTGCATCAATCACGTCATCGTTAATGACGCGCAGCGCCGAGAAGCCCATGTAATTCGGATCGTAGTAGTCGGCAAAAGAGAAGGTATGCCAGGAATCCAGCCAACCATGATTCGCGTGACCACGTTCATTTGCTTTACGTAAGAAAATCATTTTTTACCCCCTCATGTTTCGATGAAACAAGTTTGGACGTAAACCGCGCAGGATGATAGTGGGTGAAAATTGACTCCTCTGTTCAAAAAATATGAACAAGAGCAGAGGAGCCATTTTTACTTATTTGGCAAGGGTAATCGTGGCAGGAGACGGCTGCTCAAAGGCGCGTTCAAGCAGTTCCATATTGGTGAGAGCCTCAGTTTCCTTGACGAAATTCGGCACACCGTGGGTCAGCGTCTGATACAGCGCATCGTACACGCGACCATAGTCGCCACGCTCGGCCTGCCACTGCTCTTTTACCGTTTCCCCCGCCTCGTTGACGTACTCCAGCTGCGCCAGTGAACTGTCCGCCGCGAAGCCCGCATCGCCCGGCATAATGCCCGCTTTCAGGCTGGTTTCCTGCTGATCGATACCGTACTTCACGAAGGAGCCTTTGGTGCCGTGCACGATAAATTTCGGGTAGTCGATTTTCACCAGATGGCTGGTTTTCACAATCGCCTTCAGGTTGCCGTAAAACAGCTGTGCTTCAAAGGTATCATCCGGATTGGCCGGGTTGCGCAGGCTGCGAATGTCGTACGCCGCATGATCCGGGCGGCCAAACAGCGAGATGATTTGGTCCATGGTGTGTACGCCAAGGCCATAAAACGCGCCGTCCTGCGGACGGCCCGGCTGGGTCGGCGCTTCCGGGCGGTAGTAGTCAAAGTGGCTTTCTACCTCAACAATCTCGCCCAGCTTACCGCTCTCAATGGCTTTTTTGGCGGTCAGGAAGCAGGAGTCAAAGCGACGGTTCTGATACGGCGAGACGGTCAGCCCTTTGCTTTTCGCCAGCGCAAACAGTTCCTTCGCTTCCGCCAGCGTCGGAGTGAACGGTTTCTCTACCAGCACGTTTTTACCGGCTTGCAGCGCTTTTTTCGCATACTCAAAGTGGCTATCAGCATGGGTGCAAACCACCACCAGCTTCACCTGCGGGTCGTGCAGAATATCGTTTAGCTCGCTGGTGAAGTGAATGTGCGCATATTGCGGTGCCTGCTCGTCCGGCTTTGGGCTGCGGCGATAGATATGCGCCACGTGCCAGTCGGTTTTGCGGTGCAGAACGTAGGGAAGATGGTAGCGGGTGGTGCTTTTGCCAAAGCCGATGAAGGCGCAGTGCAGAGTCATGGTTCAGTCCTTTTGAAGTGTTTGCTGAATACCATAGCGCAATGAAAGGCAAAAAAAAGCCAGCAATAAGCTGGCTAAAGTAATACTGGAAGCAATGTGAGCAATGTCGTGCTTTCAGGAACTCCGCAAGGACGCCCTGAATGCAGGACAATAATAATCATTCTCATTCGCAACTGTCCAGTGATTTTTGCAAAAAAAGCCAATTGACGCACATTTCAAAATCAATGATGTTAAAAGGGACTTTTACACCACAAAGGAAATGAAGAATGAGTGACATCGTGATACGCCACGCTGAACCCAAAGATTTCGACGCTATCCGTCAGATCCACGCCCAGCCGGAGGTGTACCACAACACGCTACAGGTACCTCATCCTTCCAGCCATATGTGGCAAGAACGGCTAGCCGACCAGACGGGCATCAAACAGCTGGTCGCCTGCATCGATGAACAGGTGGTTGGGCACCTCAGTATTGCCATTCCCCAACGCCCTCGCCGCAGCCACGTCGCCGACTTCGGTATTTGCGTCGATACCCGCTGGCAAAATCGCGGCGTCGCCAGCGCGCTCATGCGCACCATGATCGATATGTGCGACAACTGGCTGCGCGTCGACCGTATTGAACTCACCGTATTTGTCGATAACGCGCCGGCGGTGGCGGTGTATCAAAAGCACGGGTTTGAGATTGAAGGCACCGGGCGCAACTATGCGCTGCGTAATGGGGAGTATGTGGATGCGTACTTTATGGCGCGGGTGAAGTAACCATTGCCCGGTGGCGCTACGCTTACCGGGCCTACAAAGGTTAACCCTGTAAGCCCGGTAAGGCGAAGCCGCCACCCGGCAATTAAACTAGTACCCCGCCGTCAAATCATCCGGCGAACGCGGGTCCGAGGCCCCATACAGCGTCCCATCCGGGTCCACCATAATGCTCTGCGTGCTGCCCATCGCCTCTTTCAGCGCCACCTTCTGTCCTTTCGCTTCCAGCAGCTTGAGCGTGTCCGGGCTAAAGCCCTTCTCGACCCGCAGTTCGTCCGGCATCCACTGGTGGTGGAAACGCGGTGCGTTGGTTGCTTCCGCCACGTTCATACCAAAATCGATGCTATTGACCACCATTTGCAGCACCGTAGTGATAATACGGCTACCGCCCGGGCTACCGGTCACCAGCCAGGTTTTACCGTCTTTCACCACAATCGTTGGCGACATCGACGACAGCGGACGTTTCTTCGGCCCAACCGCGTTGGCATCGCCGCCCACCAGCCCATAGACGTTCGGCACGCCGGGCTTAGCGGAGAAGTCATCCATTTCGTTATTCAGCAGAATGCCGGTGTTACCCGCCACGATGCCGGTACCAAAGGTGGTATTAAGGGTGTAGGTCACCGCCACCGCATTGCCGTCTTTATCCACCACCGAGAAATGGGTGGTCTGGTTGCTTTCATACGGCGCCAGCTTGCCGGGTTTAATCTGGCTGGAAGGCTTGGCTTTGTTGATATCAATCTGGTCGGCAATCGATTTAGCGTAGGCTTTGTTGGTCAGCGCCTGCCACGGTACCTTCACAAAGTCCGGGTCACCGAGGTATTCCGAGCGGTCAGCGTAGGCATGCTTTTCGGCTTCCGCCATCAGCTGCATCGCGTCGGCGCTGCCAAAACCGTATTTATGCAGATCGAAGTTTTCCAGAATATTAAGAATTTGCACGATGTGAATCCCGCCGGAAGACGGCGGCGGCATAGAGAATACTTCATAGCCGCGATACGTGCCGCTAATCGGCGTGCGCTCGACGGCCTTGTAATTCGCCAGATCGGCCTTGCTCATCAATCCGCCGTTTTTCTGCATCTCTTCGGCAATCTGATCGGCAATCGCCCCTTTGTAGAACGCATCCGGCCCGTGCTCGGCTATCAGCACCAGGCTTTTCGCCAGATTGGCCTGCACCAGCTTGTCGCCCTTCTTCAGCGGTTCATCGTTTTTCCAGAATATCGCTTTACTGTTGGCATGATTGGGCAGCACTTCGCTGCCGTAGGTTTTCAGATCGTCGGCCAGCGCATCGTTAACGATAAAACCCTCTTGCGCCAGCTTCAACGCCGGGCAAATCACTTTGTTGAGCGGCAGAGTGCCGTATTTTTCCAGCGCCAGCGAGAAACCGGCGACGGTGCCCGGCGTGCCGGAGGCGAGATGTGAGGTCAGCGATTTTTTACTGTCCGGGTTGCCGTGATCGTCGAGGAACATGTCACGCGTCGCCTGCTCCGGGGCCATTTCACGGAAATCGATCGCCGTGGTTTTACCGTCTTTGGTACGCAGCAGCATAAATCCTCCCCCGCCAAGGTTCCCGGCCTGCGGGTGCGTCACCGCCAGCGCATAGCCGACCGCGACCGCCGCATCCACGGCGTTACCGCCCTGGCGCAGAATCTCCACGCCAACCTGAGTCGCAGCGGCATCCACCGAGGCCACCATCCCCTGCTGAGCGCGCACGGGGTGAAACACATCTTCTTCCACGCCATAGGAGACGGGAGGCGGAGGCGGCGCGGCTACGGCGCTAAAACAGCTTCCTGAGAGCAGAGCAGCAAGAGCTACCCGGCGGATAAACGTCGGCGTTGTTATCATCATCATTCTCCAGAGCGTGCGGTGAGGTCCCCACTAAGCCTGGTTCATAATGCTGAAATAATCCTCGTTCTGGCGGGAAAGGAGTAAACTTAAGAGATCCCCTACAAGGAGGAAAGATGATGAAACGATTACTGATTCTCGCAGCGCTGCTGCCGTTTACCGCGCTGGCTGCGCCGTTGAACATCGACAATAACCCGAACCAGCCGGGTTATGAGATCCCCAGCCAGCAGCGCATGCAGTCGCGAATGTTGAACCAACAACAGCAGCAGAAAGGGATGCTGAATCAACAGCGGCAGGTGCAGACGCAGCAGCAACAGCTGCATCTGCAAAACCAGCTCAAAGCCAACCAGCAGCGCGTGCAGCAGGCCCAGCCGGGCATGCTCACGCCGAATCAGCAGCCGCTGCCCAACAATAACGGCGGCATGCTGAAGCAGTATTAAGGCTGGAAATCCGGCCCAATCACGTCAATCGCATCGGTACAGATGCAGTTCACGCCCCAGCGCAGCAGCTCCGCCGCGCGTTGGGGCGAGTTCACGGTGTACACCAGAATCTTCAGCCCGGCGTCGCGCAACGCGTCCACGCGCGCCTCATCGAGTAAACGATGGTTGAGGTGAATCGAAACGCAGCCTAGCCGCGTGGTCAACTCACGCCAGTCGTCGCGCCACTCGTCGAGCAACAGGCCGCGCGGTAGCTCCGGGGCGGCAAGCTGCGCCGCTTCCAGCGCATCAATTTCAAACGATGAGAGCAGCGGTGGCGTCATGTTGGCCCACAGCTCGCGGGCGGCCAGCGCCACGGCTTTGCCGGTCAGCGGGCCGGTGCCGGTGGTGGGTTTAATCTCAATATTCGCCATCATGCCGTGCTGGCGGCAGCGTTCCGCCACCTGCGACAGCAGCGGCAGCGGCTCGCCCTTAAAGCTGCTGGCAAACCAGCTGCCCGCGTCCACACGCAGCAGATCCTGCCAGTTCAAATCCCCCGCCACGCCCCAGCCGTTGCTGGTGCGTTCGAGATTATCGTCATGCAGCAGAAAGATCTGCCCGTCTTTCGACAGCTTGGCATCAAACTCAATCATGGTATGCCCGTAGCGCGCACCCACGTCGATCGCCGCCAGTGTATTTTCCGGCGCTAATTTGCCGCCGCCGCGATGGGCGACGATATGAGGATAGGGCCAGTTGCTCATACTCGCATTCCTGTTTCACCGTCAAAGAGGTGCAGATGTTCATCCGGCAGATGTAGCCACAGCGTGCTGCCCGCATTCGGGCGCTGCTGGTGCGGCAGGCGAACCACCATTTTCAATTCGCCAAAGCGCCCGTGCGCCAGGTTATCTGCACCTAAAATTTCCAGCGTATCGATGACCATCGGCACGCCGCCTTCCGCCTGCGAGCTTAGCGCAATATGTTCCGGGCGGATACCCAGCGTCATGCGACGCCCGGCATATTCACGACGCTCAGCCGGAAGCGGGAGCTGCATTCCATTGGGCAATACAAAGCGCGTGCCTGACGCATCCAGTTGGCCCTCCAGCAGGTTCATTGCCGGGCTACCGATAAAGCTCGCCACAAAGCGGCTGGTCGGTTTCTCATACACCTCTACCGGCGTGCCTATCTGCTCGGCAATCCCTTTGTTCATCACCATCACCCGCTGGGCAAGGGTCATCGCCTCCACCTGGTCGTGGGTGACATAAAGCGAGGTTGTTTTCAGACGACGATGCAACTGCTGTAGTTCAAGACGCATCTGCACGCGCAGCTTGGCATCGAGGTTAGAGAGCGGCTCATCAAACAGGAACACCGCCGGGTCGCGCACGATGGCGCGCCCCATCGCCACGCGCTGGCGCTGGCCGCCGGACAGTTCGCGCGGACGGCGCTTCAGCAGGCCATCCAGCTCAAGAATACGTGCGGCTTCCTGCACCTTTTCCGCGATATGCGCTTTCCCCATGCCGCGAATTTTCAGCCCCCAGGCCATGTTCTCTTCCACGCTCATATGCGGGTAGAGGGCGTAGTTCTGGAACACCATCGCAATGCCGCGATCCTTCGGCTCCATTTCGGTGACGCGCTTGCGATCGATCCAGATGTCGCCGCTGGTCACTCGCTCCAGCCCGGCCACCATGCGCAGCAGCGTGGACTTACCGCAGCCCGACGGGCCGACCATCACAATAAACTCGCCGTCCGCCACGTCCAACGTCAGCGGTTGAATCACCTGGGTTTTGCCGTCCCAGCTTTTGCTTACTGCCTGTAATTTCAGTCCTGCCATGTTATTTCTCACTGTCCACTAAACCACGCACAAACGCCCGCTGCATGGCTAAAACGATAACGACCGGAGGGATAAGGGTGAGCAGCATTGCCGCCATCACCTGATTCCACTGCGTGGTGCCTTGTCCAATGGCGATCATGCCTTTAATGCCCGCCACGGCGGTGCCGAGATTGACGTCGGTGATGATCAGCAGTGGCCAGAGATACTGGTTCCAGCCGTAGATAAAGGTGATGACGAACAGCGCCGCCAGGTTGGTTTTTGACAGCGGCAGCACGATGTCGCGGAAGAAACGCATCGGCGAGGCGCCGTCAATTCTCGCCGCTTCTATCAGCTCGTCCGGCAAAGTCATAAAGAACTGACGGAACAGGAAGGTCGCAGTGGCCGAGGCCATCAGCGGCAGCGTCAAACCCGCGTAGCTGTCGAGCATTTTCAGGTTGGCAATCACTTCCACCGTCGGGAAGATACGTACTTCAACCGGCAGCATCAGGGTGATAAAAATCATCCAGAAGAACAGGTTACGCAGCGGGAAGCGGAACCAGACGATGGCAAACGCCGACAGCATCGAGACGGTAATTTTGCCGACGGTAATAGCGAAAGCCATGATGAAGCTGTTGAGCATCATCAACCAGAACGGCGCGCTGTTGGCCCCAACGCCGTTCACCCAGATGGTCTTCATGTTTTCAAACAGATGCCCACCGGGAATCAGCGTCATCGGCGTTTCAAATACCGCTTTGTCGTCCAGCGTTGCCGCGGTGAACGCAACGTACAGCGGGAAGAGAATCACGATAATCCCAAGGATTAGCATGGTGTGGCTGAAAATAGTCAGCCCGCGACGGTTCTCAATCATTGGTAGCGCACCTTTCTTTCCACGTAGCGGAACTGCACCACGGTCAGGATGATGACGAGGAACATCAGCACCACCGATTGCGCGGCAGAGGCCGAGAGATCCAGCCCGGCGAACCCTTCACGGTAAATCTTATAAATCAGCGTGGTGGTGGCCTGTACCGGGCCGCCTGCCGTCGCGGCGTCGATCACCGGGAAGGTGTCGAAGAAGGCGTACACCAGGTTCACCACCAGCAGGAAGAAACTCACCGGCGCAATCAGCGGCAGCGCCAGCTTGAAGAAGCGGCGAATCGGGCCCGCGCCGTCGATGGCGGCGGCTTCCACCAGCGAGCGCGGAATCGACTGCAGCGCGGCGAAGAAGAACAGAAAGTTGTAGCTGATTTGCTTCCACACCGAGGCGAAGACCACCAGGAACATCGCCTGGCCGCTATTCTGCGCGTGGTTCCAGTCGTAGCCGAATTCACCGAGGAAATGGGTAATCAGCCCGCGACCGGGGTTAAACAGGAAGATCCACAGCACCGCGGCGACCGCGGGGGCAACGGCGTACGGCAGCAGCATCAGCGTCTGGTAGAGACGGCTGCCGCGCACGACATAATCCACCAGGGCAGCAAAAACCAGCGACACCAGCAGGCCGCTCACCGTTACCATGGCGCTGAACTTAATGGTCGTCCAGAAGGCGTCGAGATAGTAAGGGTCATGAAACAGCGTGACGAAGTTATCCAGGCCAACAAACTGGCTGGAGAGCCCAAACGGGTCGACGCTTTGCAACGAGTACCACAGCGCTTCGCCGGCGGGCCAGATAAAGAAAATAACGGTGATAATCAGCTGCGGGGCGACCAATGCATAGGGCAGCCAGCGCGATTTAAACACCGGACGGGATGATGACATAGTTAAACTCTGCGTTGGTTTTCCCCTCACCCCGGCCCTCTCCCCAAAGGGGCGAGGGAGAAAAGACAACCCGGTGCAATCTCTACCAGACGGCGCCGAACGGTCCCCTCTCCCCTATGGGGAGAGGGTTAGGGTGAGGGGTAAGGCGGTTAAATTAAGACTTGGTCGATTGCTCGAAGCGACGCAGCAGCTGATTCCCGCGCTCTACCGCAGAATCCAGCGCCTGCTGAGGCGTTTTCTTCCCGGTCCAGACGCTTTCCAGCTCTTCATCCACGATGGTACGAATCTGCGGCATGTTACCCAGACGCAGGCCTTTGGTGAACGGCAACGGTGGTTTGTTCAGCATCTGACGGGTCGCGATATCCGCGCCAGGATTCTTGTCATAGAAGCCCTGCTGGCGGGTCAGGTCGTACGCGGCGGTCGTGATCGGCAGGTAGCCGGTTTTCTGGTGCCACTCGGCGGCGATTTCCGGCTTCGCCAGGAACTCGAGGAACTTCGCCACGCCGGTATAGGTCTCTTTATCTTTACCCTGCATTACCCACAGGCTCGCCCCGCCGATGATGGCGTTCTGCGGTGCGCCCTTCACATCAGCGTCGTACGGCATCATGCCGACGCCGTAGTTGAATTTGGCGTAATGGCGGATATCCGCCAGCGAGCCGGAGGATGCGGTCGTGATCGCGCAGTCGCCGTTGTAGAACTTCTCGGTGGATTCGTCTTTACGTCCGAAGTAGCTGAAGTCGCCCTTTTTGTTCAGATCGGCAAGCAGCGCGATATGTTTAACCTGCTCCGGCTTGTTGAACTCCAGCACCGCATCGGTACCGTCGAAGCCGTTGTTTTTGCTGGCGACCGGCAGACCGTGCCAGGCGCTGAAGTTTTCAATCTGGATCCAGCCCTGCCAGCCGCTGGCATAACCGCACTTCATACCGGCGGCTTTCAGCTTCGCGGTGTAGTCAGCCAGGTCCTGCCAGGTTTTTGGCGGCTGTTCCGGGTCTAAACCGGCTTTTTTGAAGGCATCTTTGTTGTAGTACAGCACCGGGGTAGAGCTATTAAACGGCTGGGAGAGCAGATGCCCGGTTTTGGCGTCGGTGTAGTAACCGGACACCGTCGGCACAAACTGAGATTCGTCAAACGTGATACCGGCATCGCTGAATACCTGATAGACCGGCTTAATCGCTTTGGACGCCATCATGGTGGCGGTGCCTACTTCATACACCTGTAGAATCGCCGGGGCGTTGCCGGTGCGGAAAGCGGCGATACCCGCGCTCAGGCTCTGCTCGTAGTTGCCTTTGTAGATCGGGGTAATTTTGTAGTCCGGGTTGGCGGCGTTAAAACGCTGCGCCAGGGAGTCAACTTCTTTGCCCAGCTCGCCTTCCATTGAGTGCCAGAACGGAATCGTAGTCACTGCCATCGCCTGGCTCGCCAATGCCAGACTTAACGCCAATCCTAAAGCTGTATGTCGTAACGATATCATCGGTTATCTCTCTTTTTGTGCCGGGATGCGCGATATCACGCGTTTTATGTTCGCGGGGGTAACATGACATGCTCGAATGACAGAAAAATAACTTTTTTATTACAAAAAAAAGATAGTAAGGCGACAAAGGGATGGCAAGGAGGTGACGGTGGTAAGAAGGGAAAGTGGGAGCTGTGGCACAGATAGGGATGACGTTATTCCCGGGGTCGGCGCAGGCGCTTTCCCCGGGAACGGCTCATGCACGCAGACGAAGGGCAATCTGCTCCAGCGTCAGCCGCCCTGCCGCCGCGTCGACCGTCATCTCGACAAAATCCGGATTCGCCGCGAGCGAGATGCCATTACGCTTTAAAAACAGCAGCGTAATAAATAAGGCGGTACGTTTGTTACCATCATTGAAGATATGCCCACGGGATATGGCGAGCAGATGCATTGCCGCCAGCAGCCACACGTCGGTCACCCCTTCATATTCGATTTGATTGAGCACCCGGTACATTAGCGCTTCCGCGCGGCCAGGATCGGGCATGCCTGTCACGCCAGGCGTAACGCGGAGAAGCCTGTCGTGAAACTGAATTATCTCTTCCGCTGAGATAATTTGTAGAGTCATTTATCCGCCAACTCCCTGAGTTCATTACCATGAACGGCCATAATAGAGGCAAACTCATCATCCATTCGCGCCGTCTGATAACGCTCAAACTCTTCGGCGCTGATGATCACGGCGGGCTTATGCCCACGACGCGTGATAGTGACAGGGCCGCCAGTCACCGCGCTTTCCAGGACTTCGGCCAGATTTTGCCGAGCCTCGCTATAGTTAACCGTACGCATAAAACACCTCCACAGTTGTACATGTTTATTGTACAATAAATACGTACAAAAAAAGAGCCGTCAGGCTCTTTTGTTCAATTTAACCGCATGCCGTTTCCGGGGTCGGCGCAAGCGCTTTCCCCGGGATACGGTGTTAACCGCCGAGGTACGCGCTACGCACCGCTTCGTTCGCTAATAGCGCATCGCCGGTATCGGATAGCACCACGTGGCCGTTTTCCAGCACATAACCGCGGTCTGCGAGCTTCAGCGCCTGGTTGGCGTTCTGCTCGACGAGGAAGATGGTCATACCCTGCTCGCGCAGCTGTTCGATGGTGTCGAAGATCTGCTGGATGATGATCGGCGCCAGCCCCAGAGAAGGTTCATCCAGCAGCAACAGGCGCGGCTGGCTCATCAACGCGCGGCCAATGGCCAGCATCTGCTGTTCGCCGCCGGACATGGTGCCCGCACGCTGGATTCGACGTTCATGCAGACGCGGGAACAGTTCGTAAACCCACTTGATGCGCTCCTGGAACTGATCGCGCTCGGCAAAGAAGCCGCCCATCGCCAGGTTCTCTTCCACCGTCATGCGCGAAAACACACGACGCCCTTCCGGCACGATCGCCACCGCTTCACGCATGATTTTCGCCGTCTGCCAGTCGGTAATGTCTTTATCATCAAAGACAATCCGCCCGCTGGTCGCGCGCGGATCGCCGCACAGCGTGCCGAGCAGCGTGGTTTTACCCGCGCCGTTCGCCCCGATGAGCGTCACGATTTCACCCTGATTAATGTGCAGACTGACCTCGTGCAGCGCCTGAATCTTGCCGTAGTGGGCGCTGACTTTGTCGAACGATAACATCACTTTATCCATATTATGCCTCACCCAGATACGCGCGGATAACATCCGGGTTGTTGCGGATCTCTTCCGGCGTGCCGTTAGCCAACGGCGTGCCCTGGTTCACCACGTAGATACGGTCGGAAATGCCCATCACCAGCTTCATATCGTGCTCAATCAGCAGAATGGTGGTGTTGTGATGGTTACGCAGCTCGGCAATCAGCTCGTCCAGCTCTTTGGTCTCTTTCGGGTTGAGGCCAGCGGCCGGTTCGTCGAGCATCAGGATTTCCGGCTGGGTCACCATACAGCGGGCAATCTCCAGACGACGCTGGTCGCCGTAGGCCAGGTTACTGGCCTGACGGTTGGCGTGCTCCAGCAGGCCGATACGCTCAAGCCAGGTGGCGGCGCGGTCCAGCGCTTCGCTTTGCGCGCGCTTGAACGACGGGGTTTTGAGCAGGCCGGAGAAGACGCCGGTTTTCAGCTGCTGATGTTGCGCCACCAGCAGGTTTTCAATCACCGTCATTTCGCGGAACAGGCGCACGTGCTGGAAGGTGCGCACCACGCCCATGCGGGCGATTTGCTGGCCCGGCAGCCCTTCCAGGTGCTGGTCGCGCAGCATAATGGTGCCGCCAGTTGGCTTGTAGAAGCCTGTCAGGCAGTTAAAGACCGTGGTTTTCCCCGCGCCGTTCGGGCCAATCAGGGAGACGATTTCCTGAGGATGCAGCTCCAACGCCACGTTGTTGACCGCCAGCAGGCCGCCAAAACGCATCATCAGGCCGTTAACGGATAATAATGGCTGACTCATGCCTGCTCTCCTTCTTTCGCTTGCCCGTTTTTCAGTTTCAGCTGTGGACGGGTCATCGGCAGAAGGCCCTGCGGACGCCAGATCATCATCAGTACCATCAGGCCGCCGAGCATCAACATGCTGTATTCGTTAAAGTCGCGCATCAGCTCGCGCGACACAACCAACAGAATCGCAGCGAGGATAACGGCAAACTGCGAGCCCATGCCGCCCAGTACCACAATCGCCAGCACGAAGGCCGACTCGGCAAAGGTAAAGGACTCCGGGCTAACAAAGCCCTGGCGCGCGGCGAACAGCGTACCGGCAAAACCGGCAAACGCGGCGCTGATGGTAAAGGCGGTCAGCTTGATGCGCGTCGGGCTCAGGCCCAGCGAGCGGCAGGCGATTTCATCTTCACGCAGCGCCTCCCACGCGCGGCCCAGCGGCATACGCAGCAGGCGGTTGATCACAAACAAGCTCAACACCACCAGCAGCAGCGCCACCAGGTAGAGGAAGATGACGCGATCGGACGGGTCGTACTTGACGTTAAAGAAGTTGCTGAAGGTATCCCAGCCGCCTTCGCGCGCGCTGCGGCTGAACTCCAGGCCAAAGAAGGTCGGTTTTGGAATCTGGCTGATGCCGTTCGGGCCGCCGGTGATTTCGGTGTTGTTGAGCAGCAGGATACGGACGATTTCGCCGAAGCCTAAGGTCACAATTGCCAGGTAGTCACCGCGCAGACGCAATACCGGGAAGCCCAGCAGGAAACCGGCAGCGGCAGAGACCAGCCCTGCGATCGGCAGACAGGTCCAGAAACCGAGGCCGTAATAGTGGTTCAGCAGCGCGAAAGTGTAGGCGCCGATGGCATAGAAGCCGCCGTAGCCCAGCACCAGCAGGCCGGACAGCCCCACAACGACGTTCAGACCCAGGCCCAGAATAATATAAATCATGGTCAGGGTCGCGATATCGACGGTACCGCGCGAGACCATAAACGGCCACGCCACGGCAATCACCAGCAGCGCAATCAGGAACAGCTTTTGTTTGACCGTTGAACCATCAATCGCCGGCAGTATAAATTTCGGCCCGGAGACGCTCTTCAGCCCTTTCTGGAACAGAGGGCGCAGCAGTTGGAAGAAAAAGACCACCGCGGTGCCAATAAAGATCCACTGCCAGCGGATATCCGCCGCGCTGCCGACCACCAGCTTAGTGCCGTCGAGCTGCAGCTGTACGCCCATAAAGACGCCCGCCAGGACGAAGAACATCGCCGCCGACAGCAGCGCCATCGCAAATTGCATCGGTTTCATACTTTCTCTACCTCCGGGCGGCCCAGAATACCGGTCGGCATCACCAGCAGTACCACGATCAGCAGCGCGAACGACACGACGTCTTTATATTCGGTGCTCAGGTACGCCGACGACAGCGCTTCCGCGATGCCGAGGATCAGCCCACCGATCATCGCCCCCGGAATACTGCCGATACCGCCGAGAACCGCGGCGGTGAAGGCTTTCATCCCGGCCATAAAGCCGATATACGGGTTGATAACGCCGTAGAACTGGCCGAGCAGCACGCCCGCCACCGCCGCCATCGCCGCGCCAATCACGAAGGTCAGCGCAATCACGCGGTCGGTGTTAATGCCGAGCAGGCTGGCCATTTTCAGGTCTTCCGCGCAGGCGCGACAGGCGCGACCCATACGGGAGTAGCGAATGAACAGCGTCAGCGCCAGCATGGCAATAAAGGTCACAATCCAGATAACCAGCTGCATGGTGGTGATAGAGGCGGAGAAGTTATCGCTGCTGCCGACAATCCACTGACCGTTAAACAGGCTCGGCAACGCGATATCGCGCGAACCCTCGGTCAGGCTGACGTAGTTTTGCAGGAAGATAGACATCCCGATAGCGGAGATCAGCGCGATCAGACGCTTGGAGTTTCGCACCGGGCGATAGGCCACCCGTTCAATGCTCCAGCCGTAGGCGCTGGCGATGACAATCGCCCCGATAAAGCCCGCCGCCACCAGCAACCAGCTGGTGTCGATGCCCATCATCATCAGCGCGGCGATGATCATAAAGGAGACATAACTACCGATCATGTACACCTCGCCGTGGGCGAAGTTGATCATGCCGATAATTCCGTACACCATGGTGTAACCGATGGCGATCAGTGCATAGGTGCTTCCCAGCGTTACGCCGTTAAACATCTGCTGCACAAAGTAGAGAACCTGCTCTGACATAAATTAGCCTTTTGCTACCCCTGCGGATCTACGCCCGCCAGGGGGAAATGAAGGTTACTTCACCGCGGTGGATGAGCCGTCGGCGTGCCACTGGAAGACGCCAAATTCAAAGCCTTTCAGATCGCCTTTGTCGTCCCAGCTCAGCGGCCCAATCACGGTTTTCGCGCCGTTTGCTTTTAAGTCTTTAATCAGCGCCTGAGGATCATCGCTGCCGGTACGTTCCATGGCGGTTGCCAGAGACTGTACGGCGGCGTAGGTGATCCACACATACGGACCGCTCGGATCTTTCTTCTGCGCTTTCAGGGCATCGACGATAGCGCTGTTTGCCGGATCATGGTCATAGCGTTTTGGCATGGTAACCAGCATGCCTTCCGCCGCGTCACCCGCGATGTTCGACAGCGAGGCGTTACCCACGCCTTCCGGCCCCATAAACTGCGTTTTCAGCCCGACGGCGCGCGCCTGACGCAGCATCTGGCCCATTTCCGGGTAGTAGCCGCCGTAGTAAACAAAGTCGATATTCTCTTTTTGCAGACGGGCAATCAGCGCGGAGAAGTCCTTTTCACCGGCGGTGATGCCATCGAAGAAGACGATATTGCCGCCGCCTTTTCTCAGCCCGTCCTGCACGGAGCGCGCCAGGCCTTCGCCGTACTGCTGTTTGTCGTGAATGATGGCGATGCGCTGCGGCTTCACTTTATTGAGGATGTAGTTTGCCGCCGTCGGCCCCTGGGAGGAGTCGAGACCCGCGGTGCGCATAATGTACTGATAGCCGCGCTGGGTCAGTTCCGGGTTGGTCGCCCCCGGAGAGATCATCAGAATGCCTTCATCTTCATAAATATCGGAAGCAGGCTGTGTGGAAGAGGAACACAGGTGGCCGATGACATATTTAATGCCGTCGTTGACGATTTTGTTGGCCACCGCCACCGCTTGTTTCGGGTCACAGGCGTCGTCGTACTCCACGCCCACCAGTTTGTCGCCCTTAATGCCACCCTTCGCGTTGATATCCTTAATGGCCTGGCGCGCGCCGTTGAACTCCATGTCGCCCCACTGCGCGACCGGGCCGGACATCGCCCCGACAACCGCAACCTTGATATCGTCAGCAAAAGCCGCGTGAGACATAGCCAGCGCGATCATCCCTGCGATTACTGTTTTTGTATTCCTTTTCATACTTCGGGATCCTCATTCGTGATGTCGTGTTTACACGTCGTGGCGTGTATATATTTTGTAATTTAGTGGTTAAAAAGCATTCTGTACTTTTAATATACAACGCTATTTTTGCCATTATCTTTAATGGGTTAGCGCAGATTTTTGGCTAAAAACAGACTAAATTCTCTATTTTTCAGTCTATTAAGGAAAGATAATATTCTGATTTTTGCCATAGATAAACAAAAAAAAGTCCGCCATACAGCATAAAATAACGGCATAAAGAGCCGAATAAAACGCTGGTTTTCAGGTTAAAACTCTGTCTATTTTTCGATCCATACTGTTTCAAGCTGCCTATGTGAATATCGAAAAACGAATCACCTGGCTGCCAGGGCAAAAAAGAGAAAGCCTGCGGCAGAATAAATTGAGTACACTGACCGCCATTTTCGCGACTGGAGCCCACCGCCCATGAAACTGACCATCATTCGTTTAGAGACCTTTAGCGACCAGGACCGCATCTGCCTTGGCAAGATCTGGCCGGAGCGGATTCCCGCCGAATCAGCGCTCAACGACAACCATCGTTTGTACGCCGCTCGCTTTAACGAACGCCTGCTGGCCGCCGTGCGCGTCACGCTCAGCGCAGACCAGGGCCAGTTGGACGATCTTTGCGTACGCGAAGTCACCCGCCGTCGCGGCGTGGGGCAATATCTGCTGGAAGAGGTGATGCGCGATAACCCGCAGGTTAGCCGTTGGCTGCTCAGCAAAGCGGGCGCGGAAGAGAGTCTGGAAATGGCGGCGTTTGCCAAAGCGCTGGGCTTTACGATGCAGGAACAGGGCTGGGTGCGAAGGTAGTTTGAACCACTCGGTGTAGGCCTGATAAGCGCAGCGCCATCAGGCACTGCTGCATACATTGCCGGATGGCGGCGTACGCCTTATCCGGCCTACATTGAGAGCAACTTACTTCGCGTCGGTCGCCGTACCGTTAGCGTGCCAGTTGAAGATGCCGAATTCGAAGCCTTTCAGGTCACCCTTCTCATCCCAGGACAGCGGGCCCATTACGGTATCCACGGTGCTAGCCTTGAGGAATTTGGCGATCTCAGCCGGATCGTCAGAGTGGTTCAGACCCGCCTGCAGAGACTGCAGCGCCGCGTAGGTGGTCCACACGAACGCACCGCTCGGATCCTGTTTCTTGGCCTTGATTGCGTCAACGATCGGTTTGTTCGCCGGCACCTGATCATAGTTCTTCGGCTTGGTCACCAGCAGGCCTTCAGCAGATTCACCCGCGATGTTAGACAGCGACACGTTCGCTACCCCTTCCGGCCCCATGAACTGGGTTTTCAGGCCCGCAGCACGCGCCTGACGCAGGATCTGCCCCATTTCCGGGTGATAGCCGCCGAAGTAAACGAAGTCGATATTCTCTTTCTTCAGACGCGCCACCAGGGTGGAGAAATCTTTCTCGCCGGCGGTGATACCGTCAAAGAAGACCACGTTGGCGCCGCCTTTTTTCAGGCCGTCCTGCACCGCACGCGCCAGACCTTCGCCGTACTGCTGCTTGTCGTGCACGATAGCGATGCGCTGCGGCTTCACTTTATCGAGAATGTATTTTGCGGCGGTCGGGCCCTGGTCAGAGTCCAGACCGGTGGTGCGCAGAATCAGCTTATAGCCGCGCGCAGTCAGTTCCGGCGCGGTGGCAGCCGGGGTGATCATCAGAATGCCTTCGTCTTCATAGATATCAGACGCTGGCTGAGTTGAAGAGGAGCACAGGTGACCGATAACGTACTTAATGCCGTCGTTGACCACTTTGTTCGCTACCGCCACCGCCTGTTTCGGGTCGCAGGCATCGTCATATTTTACGATTTCCAGCTTGTTGCCCTTGATGCCGCCTTTGGCGTTAATATCGGCCACCGCTTGCGCCGCACCGCTGAACTCCTGATCGCCATACTGCGCAACCGGACCAGACATCGCGCCAACGACAGCAACTTTAATATTTTCTGCTAATGCCATATTGCTGAATGCCAGTGCAATACATCCTGCCAGTAACGCTTTGCCCTTCATTTTCATCCTGAGGTTCCCCATTATTATGGTTATTGCAATTGTTGTGATGTTGTTGTTTAGCACATTATTCTTATATCAGACGCATGGTAAGTATAAGATATTAATATTAAGGGACACTGCCTGTGCTTTTGCAGTATACTCTGCTAAAACATACCCCATTTTTATGGAATTGAAACGTTAATTTTGACGGATTTGTAACGCAAAAATGACAAAAAAAAGCCACTCATCGGAGTGGCTTAGGGGATCAGGGGGAGTCAATTCATTCACTGAGAGCCCGACGAATCACCTCCAGCGCCTGCTGGAACTGTTTCTCAGGAATCGTGAGGGGGTAAAGGAAGCGAATCACGTTGCCGTACACACCGCAGCTCAGCAGTAGCACCCCTTCCGCCAGCGCACGTTCCTGTACCAATTTGGTGAACTCCGGCGACGGCTCGCGGGTTTGCGGGTCGACAAACTCCACCGCCACCATCGAGCCCAGGCCGCGCACGTCGGCAATCGCCGGGCAGCTGTCGCGCAGGCTGTTGAGCACTTCAATCAGATGCTGGCCAAGATGATTGGCGCGGTTACACAGCGCTTCTTCTTCGATGACGTCCAGCACCGCATGCGCGGCGGCAATCGCCAGCGGGTTACCCGCGTAGGTACCGCCCAGACCGCCGGGGGCCGGGGCATCCATCACTTCGGCGCGGCCCACCACGCCGGAGAGCGGGAAGCCACCGGCCAGACTTTTCGCCATGGTCATCAGATCCGGCTTCACGCTGTGGTGCTCCATGGCAAATAGCTTGCCGGTACGGGCAAAGCCAGTCTGCACTTCATCCGCAATCAGCAGAATGCCGTGGGTGTCGCACAGCGTACGCAGCGCCTGCATAAACTCGGGCGGCGCAACGTTGAAACCGCCTTCGCCCTGCACCGGCTCGATAATAATCGCCGCCACCTGATCCGGGGCAATGTCGGCTTTGAAAATATGGGTCAGGCTTTTGAGTGCCATGTCGACAGTGACGCCATGCGCCGCATTCGGATACGTAGCGTGGTAAACCGACCCCGGGAAAGGGCCGAAGCCGATTTTGTAGGGTGCCACTTTGCCGGTTAGCGCCATGGTCATAAAAGTACGCCCATGGAAGCCACCGCCAAAGGTAATCAGCCCCGGACGTTTGGTGTAGGCGCGGGCAATCTTCACCGCGTTTTCAATCGCTTCGGCCCCGGTGCTGAAGAACGCCGTTTTGGCATTGCCGGCAATGGGCGCCACGGCATTGATACGTTCTGCTAATGATACATAGCTTTCATAGGGGACAATCTGGTAGGCGGTATGGGTAAAGGCCTGAAGCTGGCTTTCCACCGCCGCAATCACCTGCGGGTGGCGGTGACCAGTGTTGAGCACCGCGATCCCGGCGGCGAAATCAATATATTCATTGCCTTCAATATCCCACAGCGTGGCGTTCTCCGCGCGCTCCGCGTAGAAACCGCACATCACGCCGACGCCGCGCGGCGTCGCCTGTAAACGCCGATGATTCAGTGACTCGTTACTCACGGTAAACCCCCTGCCGTTAAAAGACGGAAAAATACATAGCGCTTATTTAGTCTTTGCCATCGACTTCATTCGCGCCAGCGATAAAAGGGAAATAAACAGAGGAAAGCGTGATGACGGTGGGATTATCGGAGAGACGAAACCGTAGGCCCGATAAGCGTAGCGCCATCGGGCAGATCGGCGCAGATTGCCGGCTGGCGGCTAAGCCTTATCCGGCCTACAAAAACAAAAACCCCCGAATTCACATTCGAGGGTTCATTGGGCACGCGGCTAAAAATCAGGCTTCGATAGCCGCACGCAGTTTTTTCATCGCGTTCTTTTCAAGCTGACGTACACGTTCGGCAGAAACGCCGTAACGGTCAGCCAGTTCCTGCAGCGTAGACTTGTTGTCTTCGTCCAGCCAGCGGGCGCGGATGATGTCCTGGCTACGTTCGTCCAGGCCCTGCATCGCGTCAGTCAGCTTGTTGGCCGCCTGCTCTTCCCAGTTGTCGTCTTCGATGCCGTCGGCAAAGTTGGACGATTTATCCTGCAGATAGAGCACCGGAGCAACGGAGTGGCTTTCAGACTCATCGTCGGAAGACATATCAAACGCCATGTCCTGCGCCGCCATACGCGACTCCATCTCACGCACGTCTTTGCTGGAGACGCCCAGCTCGCGGGCCACCATTTCCACTTCATCCTGATTGAACCAGCCCAGACGCTGCTTGGTTTTACGCAGGTTGAAGAACAGCTTACGCTGTGCTTTGGTGGTCGCCACTTTGACGATACGCCAGTTACGCAGTACGTATTCGTGGATTTCCGCTTTGATCCAGTGCACCGCAAAGGAGACCAGACGAACGCCCACTTCCGGGTTAAAACGGCGCACCGCTTTCATCAGGCCGATGTTACCTTCCTGAATCAGGTCCGCCTGCGGCAGGCCATAGCCCGAGTAGTTACGAGCAATATGAACAACAAAGCGCAGGTGAGACAGGATCAGCGTTTTAGCTGCTTCCAGATCGCCCTGGTAATGCAGCCGTTCAGCAAGCGCCTTTTCTTCATCAGCCGTCAACATCGGCCATGCGTTCGCAGCCCGGATATAAGATTCCAGGTTACCAACAGGGGCTAACGCTAAATTTTGCATTTCTTTGGTCATTCAAATCCTCTCAATTCACTTCATACTGGCGGAGGCTTGTCCCCGAAGGCAACAAACATGCCAGGCTCTATGAGCAACGAGAATATCATCCGCTCTTTTATCAGACAGTGAGTTTATCCACAAGTTCCGTGCAACAGTGTGAATAAATTACGCACAAAATGTGACACGCGATAGTTGCGAGGGCAGAAAGATGGGGTTGAAAACACATCCCCTGCGAACGGAAGTCGTCGCAGGGGAAGAGTATAACAGAACTTTTTTAGTCGGGGGTAAAGTGACGTAAATGTTGTACCGTGGCAAGCCAGGCTGCCACCCAACCAATCATCGAGCACAGCAGCAGCAGCAGCAGACACTCGTCAAACGACAGGCCGCTCAGTTCAAACTGGGTGCCGAAAACCCGCGCCACTTCGGTGACCGCCGATGACAAACGCATCACCAGAATCTCCGACAGAATCAGCGACAGAAACGCGCCGGCAAAGCCCAGCAGCGCTCCGCCGTACAGGAACGGCCGCAGGATAAAACCGTCGGTCGCGCCAATCAGCTTCTGCACGTTGATGGTATCGCGACGGGCAAAAATGCTCAGGCGCACGCTGTTACCGATGACGAGGAATACCGCCGCCACCATCAGCACGCCAATCATCGCCGCCACGCGTCCCACCAGCCCGGTAATCGAGGCCAGACGGGCAAACCAGCTGTCGTCCATCCGCACTTCGTTAACGCCCTGAATCTGGGATACCCGGTCACGCAGCGTGTTCAGCGCGTCGGTGGTCTGGAAGTCAATTTTCGGAATCACCACCGCCACGGCGGGCAACGGGTTCTCTTCCAGCATATCCAGCGCGCCGCCAAAGCCTGACCAGTTGCGGAATTCACCCAGCGCCTCATCGCGGGAAAGGTAGTTCACCTTATCCACGCCCTGCTCGGCCTGAAGTTGGCCCACCACCTTCGCGGCCGCGTCGTCATCCAGCGTTTTTTCCAGATAGACGGTGATCTGCGGCGACGGGTAGTACTGTGACGCCGCCGTATTGACGTTTTTGTACACCATGTAGCAGACGCTCGGCAGCGTCAGGGAGATAGCAATCACCATCACCGTCAGGAAGGTGGCGAACGGTTTGCTTTTCAGGTCCTGTAACGCGCCTTGCCACGCATAGCGCACCTGTTCGTTGAACACGTTGGTTTTGCGTGAATTCGGCTTTGTCGCAGGCTTCGGCCGTTTCGGCGCGTTGCGGTTATCGCCGCCTTTACCGACGGATTGGCGAATCCTGTCCAGTCGCCCGCCAAACTGGCGAATCTGGTTGATGGCATCGCGCTTATTCATTCATCAGGCCTCCATGCAGATGGCCGTCGCTCAGCGTCAGCATGCGATAGGAACGACTGGAGATCAGCCCAATATCGTGCGTCGCCATCAGAACGGTCACCCCAACGCGGTTAAACTCTTCGAACAGTCGCAGAATGCCTTCCGACAGCGCATTATCCAGGTTCCCCGTTGGTTCATCCGCCAGCAGTACCGCAGGCTTGTTCACCACCGCACGGGCGATACCGACACGCTGCTGTTCACCGCCGGAGAGCTGAATCGGGAAGTTTTTCGCCTTATCCAGCAGCCCCACTTTATCCAGCGCCGCCGACACGCGACGGCGGATATCGTCCGCGCTCGCGCCGGCAATAATCAGTGGGATCGCCACATTATCGAAAACGGTGCGGTCCATCAGCAGATGGTGATCCTGGAAAATCATACCGATCTGGCGACGCAGGAACGGCACCTCACGGTTCTTCAGGCGGCTGATGTCGTGGCCGCCGAAGAAGATTTTCCCGGCGCTTGGCCGTTCAATCCCACAGATAAGCTTCAGCAGGGTACTTTTACCCGCGCCGGAGTGGCCGGTCAGAAATGCCATCTCGCCCGGCTGCAGGTGGAAAGTGACGCCCTGCAGCGCTTGTCTCCCGCCGAGATAGGCTTTGCTGACGTGTTCAAAGCGAATCATTGTTAGTCCTCTCGGGCAAAAAGTGCCTCAATAAAATCGCCCGCTTTAAACGGACGTAAGTCCTCTATACGCTCGCCGACGCCGATATAACGAATCGGAATGCCGAACCGATCCGCCACGGAGAATATCACCCCGCCTTTGGCGGTACCGTCGAGTTTAGTCAACGTAATGCCGGTCAGGCCGACCGCTTCATGGAACAGTTTGGCCTGGCTGATGGCGTTCTGCCCGGTGCTGGCGTCAATGGTCAGCATCACTTCGTGCGGCGCATCAACGTCAAGCTTTTTCATCACGCGGACAATTTTCTTCAGCTCTTCCATCAGGTGCGATTTGTTCTGCAAACGCCCGGCGGTGTCGGCAATCAGTACGTCGACGTTACGCGCCTTCGCCGCCTGAATGGCATCGAAAATGACCGAGGCAGAATCTGCGCCGGTGTGCTGCGCAATCACCGGAATGTTGTTGCGCTGGCCCCACACCTGGAGCTGCTCAACCGCCGCCGCGCGGAAGGTATCGCCCGCCGCCAGCATCACGCTTTTCCCCTGCTGTTCGAACTGACGCGCCAGCTTGCCAATGGTGGTGGTTTTACCCACGCCGTTGACGCCGACCATCAAAATAACGAATGGCGTTTTGCCTTCAATATTAAGCGGTTCATCCACTTTTGCGAGAATTTCACCCATTTCATCTTTCAGCAGACCGTACAGCGCTTCCGCGTCGCGCAGCTGTTTACGGCTGGCGGTATCGGTCAAGCTGCTGATGATCTTACGGGTGGTTTCCACACCGACGTCGGCAATCAGCAGCTGTTCTTCCAGCTCTTCAAACAGATCGTCGTCGATTTTCTTGCCGCGGAACAGACTGATGAATCCGGAACCGAGATTTTCTTTCGTTTTCAGCAGGCTGCGTTTCAGGCGCGCGAAGAAGCCTTCTTTGGTCGGCTTTTCCTGCTCCTGCTGAGCGTCGTCGGCAGGCACGTCTTCCACTGCCGCCTCTTCTTCGACGATCTCGTTTTCAGACGGCGTTGCCAGCGCCTGCGCTTCCAGCTCTTCGTCGGTCAGCTCAGGTTCACTCGCGTCGTCCTGCTCCGGGAGGGTTTCCTCGACCACCTCGGGTTGAACCTCGTCGACCACTTCCGGCTGTACTTCAACAACCGGCTCGATTTCCTCAACCACTTCCGGCTCTGTTTCAACAACCGGCTCGATTTCTTCGACCGCTTCCGGCTGTTCTGCAACAACCGACTCAATTTCTTCGACCGCTTCCGGCTGTGCTTCAGCAACCGGTTCGATTTCCTCAACCGCTTCCGGCTGTTCTTTTTCGCTTTCCGCAACCTGCTCGGTCACTTCCACGACTTCAGCCGCAAACGCTTCACTCTCGGCAATCGTATGCACGTCTTCTACGACCGGGGTCTCTTGCGCGACGATTTCCGGTTCAACAGCAGGCGTTTCCTCTACCGGCTGAGACTCAATTTTTTCTTCTGATTCAACAACCTGATCCTGTTCTTTCTGCCCAAAGCCCAGCCAGGAAAAAAAGCCACGTTTTTTTTCTTTTGCCATTTGCAACCACACTCCCCGCTGTTTTTGATGGCGCCACTTCGCCATAATCGACGCGAAGGCTAAAATAATGATGAAATTAGTCGCTTAGTCTATCACTTAACTTCCCTGGCTTCACCGCTTTCACCCGGCAGAGCAGATCGCTAGAATAGCAGGCCGAAAGAGCGACCAGAGCAAGCAAATGAAAAAACCAACTTCCGGCGGCAGTGGCCAGATCCGCATTATTGGCGGGCAATGGCGCGGCCGTAAACTCCCTGTTCCTGATAGTCCGGGACTGCGCCCCACCACCGACCGGGTGCGCGAAACCTTATTCAACTGGCTGGCGCCGTCGATGGTCGACGCCCGTTGCCTGGACTGCTTTGCCGGCAGCGGCGCGCTGGGGCTGGAAGCCCTCTCTCGCTACGCGGGTAGCGCCACGCTGCTTGAGATGGAGCGTCAGGTCGCCCAGCAGTTGCAAAAGAACCTCGCCACGCTAAAGGCGACGCACGGAAAAGTGGTGAATACGAATACGCTCGCATTCCTCAACCAGACCGGTACGCCGCACGATATTGTGTTTGTCGATCCGCCGTTTCGTAAGGGATTACTGGAAGAGACGTTACACTTACTGGAGAGCAATGGCTGGCTGGCTAATGACGCGTTAATCTACGTCGAAAGCGAAGTCGAAAACGGCCTGCCGCCGGTACCCGCAAGTTGGGATCTGCATCGGGAAAAAATCGCCGGTCAGGTGGCTTATCGTCTCTACCAACGTGAAGTACAGGGAGAAAAGGATGCTGATTAATCTGGGTCGCTTGTTGATGCTGTGCGTGTGGGCATTTCTGCTATTGAACCTGTTCCACCCGTTCCCGCGTCCGCTGAATATTTTCGTCAACGTCGCGCTGATCTTCATGGTGCTGATGCACGGTATGCAGATGGCGTTGCTGAAATCCACGCTGCCGAAAGACGGCCCGCAGATGACGCGCGGCGAACAAATTCGCATCTTCCTGTTTGGCGTGTTTGAACTGCTGGTGTGGCAGAAAAAAATTGGCGCTAGCCTGAAGAAAAAGTAACGACAGCCGGCCTGGTCATGCACCAGGCCGCGTTTTACTGGTCTGCCTTAAACTCAACGAAACGCGAGCCTTTGTAGCTCAGCGTGCCTTTGTCGCCCACCGTCAACTGATGATACTGCGCCGCCTCGACGCGGAAGCTTACTTCCAGCCCGCCCTGCTCCGGCTTAAAGCTCACGTCATAGCGCATCTCGCTGCCCGCGGGCGTCACCGTCTGCTGACGTGAACGACGGTCATTCAGTACCTTCTCGCGCTTATTGCTCACCACCACCCGCTTTTGCATCAGCGGCGCGGCGTCGTTGTCCATCTTCTCGCGTCGCTGCTGCACGTAGCGAAACGAGGCTGCTACCACGATGACGGCCACCACCACGATGAAAAAAAGAGGCATTTTGCTCATTTCAGTTTCTCTTAAGAATTTACGCAAATCATAGTAAAGGGCGCGGTCAGCCATTGTCATCTGGTCATCCACACTACTACACTGGACATTCAAGACTGGCTACACAGTACCCATTAATGATAACAGATACAGGGACTTAATATGCTTTGGTCGTTCATCGCCGTATTCTTCTCCGGCTGGCTCTATGTAGATGCCGCCTACCGTGGCCCCACCTGGCAACGCTGGGTGTTTAAACCTATCACGCTCATTTTACTCCTGTTTCTTGCCTGGCAGGCGCCGATGTTTAACGCCATCAGCTACCTGGTGCTTGCAGGCCTGTGCGCCGCGCTGGCGGGTGATGCGTTAACCCAGCTACCGCGCCAGCGCATGCTGTACGCCGTGGGGGCGTTTTTCCTCTCGCATCTGCTGTATACCATCTGGTTTACGAGCCAGCTCACCTTCACCTTCTTCTGGCCGCTGCCGATCGTGCTGCTGGTGATTGGCGCGCTGTGGGTGGCGGTTATCTGGACGCGGCTGGAGGAGATGCGCCTGCCGGTACTGGCCTTTATCGGTATGACGCTGGTGATGGTGTGGGTCGCGGGCGAGCAATGGTTCCTGCGGCCAACCGATACCGCGATGTCCGGCTTCTTCGGCGCGGCGCTGCTGCTTATCGGCAATATGGTCTGGCTGGTGAGCCACTATCGCCGCCGCTTCCGCGCCGATACGGCGATTTACGCCGCCTGCTACTTTGCCGGACACTTCTTTATCGTTCGCGCACTTTATCTGTAATTTCCTGCTTGACTCTGGAGTCGACTCCAGAGTGTATGCTGCGCTTAATGAGACAACGATCATTAACCGGAGGATACAATGTCGACTCCAGAGACGCAGGGCAAAAAAGCCCCACAGTTCTCCTCATTTAAACTTGCCCCCGCGCCACAGCCGCAGGAAGACTGCTGCTGCGACAGCCAGTGCGCAACCGCTGAAGCCGCGCCAGAAAGCGCGCTGGACGCACGCTATAGCTGGGTGGTCAACGGCATGGACTGCGCCGCCTGCGCCCGTAAAGTAGAAACAGCCGCAAGCCAGGTCGCCGGGGTGAAACAGGCAAAAGTGCTGTTTGCCACCGAAAAACTGCTGGTCGAGGCCGATGAAGATATCCGTGCGCAGGTGGAAAAAGCGGTCGCTGCCGCAGGCTACACGCTGCGCAGCGAAGATGAACCGCAGCCCGAGGTTCCGGAATCCCGTCTGAAGGAAAACCTGCCGCTGATTGCGCTGGTCGTGATGATGGCGATCAGCTGGGGGCTGGAGCAGTTCAATCACCCCTTCGGCAATCTCGCGTTTATCGCCACCACGTTGGTTGGGCTATACCCTATCGCCCGCCAGGCGCTGCGCCTGATGAAAAGCGGCAGCTGGTTCGCGATTGAAACGCTGATGAGCGTCGCAGCCATCGGCGCGCTGTTTATCGGCGCAACGGCGGAAGCCGCGATGGTGCTGCTGCTGTTTTTAATCGGTGAACGGCTGGAAGGTTGGGCGGCGAACCGTGCTCGTCAGGGCGTGAGCGCGCTGATGGCGCTGAAGCCGGACACCGCCGTGCGCGTGCGCGACGGCCAGCGTGAAACCGTAGCGCAGAAAGATTTGCAGCCCGGCGATGTGATTGAAGTGGCCGCCGGTGGCCGACTGCCGGCTGACGGCAAGCTGATCACCCCCTTCGCCAGCTTTGACGAAAGCGCCTTAACCGGAGAGTCGATTCCCGTTGAGCGCAGCGCCGGAGAGAGCGTTCCGGCTGGCGCCACCAGCGCTGACCGTCTGGTACAGTTGAGCGTCATCTCCAAACCGGGCGACAGCGCGATTGACCGCATCCTGCGCCTGATTGAAGAGGCGGAAGAGCGTCGCGCGCCGATCGAGCGCTTTATCGACCGCTTCAGCCGTATCTATACCCCGGTGATTATGGCGATTGCGCTGTTGGTCACGCTGGTGCCGCCGCTGCTGTTCTCCGCCTCGTGGGAGGAGTGGATCTACAAAGGGCTGACCCTGCTGCTGATTGGCTGCCCGTGCGCGCTGGTGATATCCACCCCGGCGGCGATTACCTCTGGCCTCGCCACCGCCGCGCGCCATGGGGCGCTGATTAAGGGCGGCGCGGCGCTGGAACAGCTTGGTCTGATTCGCCAGATGGCGTTTGATAAAACCGGCACGCTGACCCTCGGCAAACCGCAGGTGACGCGCATTATTACCACCACTGAACTGAACGAAGATGCACTGTTGGCACTCGCGGCATCCGTTGAGCAAGGCTCCACGCATCCGCTAGCACAGGCGGTAGTACGTGAGGCGCAACAGCGGAGTTTGGCCATCCCGCAGGCGAAAGCGCAGCGAGCACGGGTCGGTTCAGGTATTGAAGCGGAGGTCGATGGTCAGCGCATCGTTATCTGCGCCGCAGGGAAATTCCCGGCCGAAGCCTATCAGACACAGATTCAGCAGTTAGAAAACGAAGGTAACACCGTTGTACTGGTCACCCGCGACGACACGCTGCTGGGCATTCTGGCGCTGCGCGATACGGTACGCAAAGAGGCTCGCGAGGCGATAGATGGCTTGCGCGAACTGGGCATTGAGGGCGTCATTCTGACCGGCGATAACCCACGCGCCGCGAAGGCAATTGCCGATGAGCTGGGCATGACTTACCGCGCGAACCTGCTACCGGCCGATAAGGTGAAAGAGGTCACCACGCTGAACGCTCAGGGTCCGCTGGCGATGGTTGGCGATGGCATCAACGATGCACCGGCAATGAAGGCGGCGGCAATGGGGATTGCGATGGGCAGCGGGACCGACGTGGCGCTGGAAACCGCCGACGCCGCGCTCACCCACAACCGTCTGACCGGGCTGGTGCAGATGATTCGCCTGGCGCGCGCCACCCACGCCAACGTGCGGCAGAATATCGCCATTGCGCTGGGGCTGAAGGGGATTTTCCTCGTCACCACCCTGCTGGGCATGACCGGGCTGTGGCTGGCAGTGCTGGCGGATACCGGGGCGACGGTGCTGGTGACGCTGAACGCGCTGCGGCTGCTGCGCAGGAAATAGGCGCACTGCCCTTGGTGCTGGGTGGCGGCTGCGCCTTACCCGGCCTACGGGTTACATACCCCGTAGGCCTGATAAGCGTAGCGCCATCAGGCGGTTCGGCGCAAAGTGCCGGGGCATTCTGAACGCTTACTCGTTGATCGCCTCAAGAATCACCAGCTGGTCGCTCACGAATTTCTTCGCTGCCGGTGAGCTTGCCGCCGCAAGCTCCGCCTGCAAGGCCGACTGCTTTTGCTTCTTCGCCTGTGGGTCGTTAAACAGCAGCCCCTTCACATTGAACGACGCCACGTTGCTATAGCGACCATCATCGCTCATCGGTACGCTGATTTTGCCGTCATTCAGCAGCTTTTCGACGATCTTACGTTCACGATCGTAGCCTTCCAGCCCAACCAGCTGCCAGCGCTGTACCGCCTGCCCCTGGTACTGGCCTTTTTTCACCTCGGTCAGGTAGCGGATCGTCAGATTGCGAATGGTGCCCGCCTCTTCGCCATATTCCGCCTTGCTATCCGACAGCACCGGGAACTGCATGCCTTCCAGCGCGCCGCCTTTTTGCGTCAGGTGACCCATGCGGTAACTGTTCATTCCGAGACGAATCGGCGTGCTGTCCGTCACCGGCGTACCATCAGCCATTTGCAAATCGCGAATACGCTGCCCGACAGGCTGGCGCAGGTCAATCTTGTAGGTCACACCGTCGAAGAAGTCGTTGGTGGAATATTTGGACGCCCGACGCTGCGGGTTAAAGCTGTAGGTGACGTCACCATCATGCAACTGATTGAAATAGCCCGCCGACCACTCCATGTACTTTTTCAGCTCTTTGCCGGTCAGCTGATACACGGTGATTTCGCCGCCCGCATACTGATAGTTAAAGGCGATATCTTTCGCCGTAATGGTGCCCACATTCAGTTTGGGGCGGTCGTTATCAATTTGCAGCGCAATCACCTGCGCCTTCGGCGCATAGTGACGACTGGCTTCCTGATACAGCTTGCTGATGCCGGTATCCTGGATATGGACCTGCGGAATGCCTTTCACCGCATCCGGCGGCACCAGATCCTGGCCAGTCAGTTGCGCAATCGGCCGATTGGCGTTGGCGCGCAGAATTTTATGGTACGGCTGATAGACCTCTTCCAGCGCCTTGTCTGACGCCATACCTTTGATAGAGTAGGTATAACTGTCTTTGTTGATCAGCACATACTTGCCGTTGTGCTGTTCAAACTGCAGGTCGATACGCGACAAGGCGCGGCCATATTTATCCGGTTCCGTCACGATAACGCCATTAATAATCTCTTTATCCACCTTCACATGCATGTGCCCGGCGACGATGGCCGCCAGCTCAGGGTTGGCGCGCGCAATATCCCCAACGCCGGTTCCCGGCCGCTGGTTCTCGTTATCGATCCCCATGTGCGCCACCAGCACGATGGCATCCACCTCGCCCTGAATCTGCTGGATGGTTTGCTTCACCGCCTGAACCGGATCGGTAAAATTCAGCCCTTTGACGCGATCGGTGCCTTTGGCAAATTCCGCGGTCATCGGCGTATCCATGCCGATAATGCCGATTTTCACCCCCTGACGCTCAATGATTTTATACGCGGGCAGATAAGGTTTACCGCTGTCCCACAGAATATTCCCTGCCAGCGCCGAGCCTTTAAACTGGTTGAGTGAGGTTGACAGCGACGTCAGGCCGAAGTCGAACTCATGGTTGCCCATTACCCAGACGTCATAGTCCAGGGCGTTAAAACCGAGGATCATCGGGCTGGTTTTGTCGTTTTTGAAGGTTTCGACAAAGTTGCCCTGAATGGTGTCGCCCGCGTCGACCAGGATGACGTTCGGCTGCTGGCTGCGCACTTCGCGCACCTGCGTCGCAATCTGGCTCAGGCTGCCCGCCAGATTTTCAGTATCCGTCGAGTAATCCCAGGGAACGAAGGTGCCGTGGAGATCGGAAGTGCCCAGAATCGTGATATTGACCGGTTCAGCCATTGCCGTAGAGGTACCTAAGCAAAGCAGAAGTGCTAAGAGTGATTTTTTCATTGTTATTTGCGGTGCCGGAAGGGAAATGAGGGGAAATTATGCGATTCACATCAATAATTTGGCCAGAGGCTTTACAGGGTAAACAATAAAACTGAGAGGCAGTTCAAGGTTAGGCAGGCTAGCGGGAGGGGAAATGGCGGCCACGGTTTGAAAAAAGTCCGGGTATGGCCGCCTTCGCGATTAATGGCTCTTGCGCAGCAAATACCGATACGGCAGCGACGCGGTCTGCTGGGCAATCAGCTCATGCTCCATAAAACGGCAAAAGCCGGGAATATCGCGCGTGGTGGCGGGATCGTCGGCGATAATCAGCAACGTTTCACCGACCGGCATCGTGCGTACGGTTTTACGCACCATCATTACCGGCTCCGGGCAGCGCAGCCCTTGCGCGTCTAAGGTATGGTCGGGGCTGGAGAACAAATCGGTCATTATCATCTCGTCATCATAAAAATCGCGCCTAGTTTACGCCGACGGCGCGACGACGCAACCAGGTTAACGATTGCGTGAAAAACAACCATTGCAATGACGCACGAAAGCAGTATCATTCCGCCCCTGCAATGGGTTTGCAGATTATTGGGTTCCCTCACCCCACCGCTAAAAAGGTACAATATGACTCTCTTTACCTCCATACAGCGCCGTCATGCGCTGGTTTGGCTATCGCTATTCCATCTGCTGGTGATCACCTCCAGCAACTATCTGGTGCAGCTGCCGGTAACGATTTTCGGCTTCCACACCACCTGGGGCGCGTTTAGCTTTCCGTTTATCTTCCTCGCGACCGATCTCACCGTGCGTATTTTTGGCGCACCGCTGGCTCGACGTATTGTCTTTGCGGTGATGATCCCCGCGTTGATGATTTCCTACGTGATTTCGTCGCTGTTTTACATGGGCCAATGGCAGGGCTTTGGCGCGCTGGCGCACTTTAACCTGTTCGTCGCCCGTATCGCCGCCGCGAGCTTTATGGCCTATGCGCTGGGGCAGATCCTCGACGTTCACGTGTTCAACCGCCTGCGTCAGAACCGTCGCTGGTGGCTTGCGCCGACGGCTTCCACGCTGTTCGGCAACATCAGCGACACGCTGGCGTTCTTCTTCATTGCCTTCTGGCGCAGCACCGACCCGTTTATGGCCGACCACTGGGTGGAAATCGCCCTCGTCGACTACAGCTTTAAAGTGCTTATCAGCATTATTTTCTTCCTGCCGATGTACGGCGTACTGCTGAATATGCTATTGAAAAGGCTGGCAGATAAATCTGATTTGTCAGCAATGCAGCCAGGTTAAAGGTTCATTTGACGGGTTGTGTTAAGATAAGCGGATGAGCCGTTTATGGCTATTTAGCGAAAGGAAGAAGTCAATGCGCAAATTGGTGAAATATGTTGGTATTGGTCTGCTGGTGATGGGGCTTGCCGCCTGCGACAACAGCGATACCAGCACTCCGGCACAGGGTTCGGCAGCCGCCAGCGATGCTGCGGGTCAGTCGATTAACCTGCTGGACGGCAAGCTGAGCTTCACGCTGCCTGCCGGGATGACCGACCAGAGCGGTAAACTGGGCACCCAGAGCAACAATATGCACGTCTACTCGGATGCCACCGGTCAGAAAGCGATCATTGTTATCGTTGGCGATAGCACCAATGAAGAGCTCTCCGTACTGGCGAATCGTCTGGAAGAGCAGCAGCATAGCCGCGACCCGCAGCTACAGGTGGTGACCAACAAATCCATCGAGATGAAAGGCCACACGCTGCAGCAGCTTGATAGCATCATCTCTGCCAAAGGGCAGACGGCTTACTCCTCCGTGGTGCTGGGCAAAATCGACAACAAACTGCTGACCCTGCAGGTGACGCTGCCAGCAGACAACCAGCAACAGGCGCAGGCTGACGCTGAGAAAATCATTAATACGCTGGTCATCAACTAATTTCGCTTGATGATCTCACGGCCTCTGGCGTACTCACGCGAGAGGCCGTTTTTTTAGCCGCCAGCCGAGCAGCAGCGCTATCGCCACCAGCCCCGCCGCCGCCAGATAGATGGTCGACACGCCCATCCATGCCATCATCAGCCCGGCCAGCGGCCCGGTGATGCCCAACGATAAATCCATAAATACGGTATAGGTCGCCAGCGCCGATCCCTGATTTTGCTGCGGCACGGCTTTCACCGCCACCACGCCCAGCGCCGGGAACACCAGCGAAAAGCCCGCGCCCGCCAGGAAGGTGCCTACCTTCGCCATCATTGGCGTCATCGCAATACCCACCAGCAGTAGCCCCATCACCTCAACGGCAAAACAGATCATCGCGACATTCAGGCCGCCCAGACGGTTAATACCGTTGGGGAATAACAGGCGGGTACCCACAAAAGCACAGCTGAACAACGTAAGCGCAAACGCTGCACCATCCCAACCTTTGGCGTCATAAAACAGGGTGATGAAGGTGGCAATCACGCCAAATCCTGCGGAGGCCAGCGCCAACGCCATACCGTAGGGCCAGACGCGCCCGAGCACCGCCCGAAAGGACATCGGTTTGCCCTTTTTCGCTTTAACTTCATCGCGAGGCAGCGCCGCCAGAATCGCCACGGCGGCCACGGCCATAATCGCCAGCGCCAGCCCCTGCAGGCCAATATAGCGATAGCACAGCACGCCCAGCGGCGCGCCCAGCGGCGCGCCCATCGCCATCGCGCCGTAGGTGACGATACCGTTCCAGGAGATCACCCGGCCAATATGCGGCGACCCGACGACGCCAACGCCCCACAGCGTCGACCCGGTACCGGCAAAGCTCTGCCCGATACCGAGGATCACGCGCCCCAGACACAGCAACGCCAGGCTTATCAACGGCCAGCCACCGCCAAACGCCGCCAGCAAATAGCTCAGCCCACTCAGGAAGCAGCCGCAAAGGCCAAAGACAACGATTTTTTTCGGCCCGAGTTGGTCGGCATAACGCCCGGCGTGAGGGCGACTCAGCAGGGTGGCGAAGTATTGCAGGCTGATAACCAGACCGGCCCAGAAGGCGCTAAACCCCATCACATCATGAACATAACCGGGCAGCACCGCCAGCGGCAGGCCAATGGTGAGATAGCTGGCGAAATTGAAAATCACGACGGAGACAATACGCAAATTGAGGCGCAGGCCGCTAAGCTGCGCCTCGGCGTCGGCCGCAGGCATAGATAATCCCTTATAGATGCAACAGAAATGGCATTATTGCACATTTTGTCGCCGGGAAGACGGCATTACCCGATTCGGACTACCGGTGAGGTGTCGGTTTGTTTGGCCAGAAGATGGTAATGACGCCGGCGATAATAACAATAACCCCCAGCAGGCCGCGCCATGAGAAGGGTTCATGCCAGCCGGGCAGCAGAATCGCGGCAAGCCATACCACCATGTAGCTCAGGCTCAGCAGCGCGTAGGCTTTCGCCAGCGGAAGGCGCTTCAGGGCGAAGAACCAGCAGGCCATAGAGGCCACGTAGCCCAGTAGACCCAGCAGCAGCGCCAGCGTGCCGGTTTCAAAATGCAGAAGATGCAGCAAAAAAGCCAGCGGTTGCTGCGCCGACGGTAGCGTCGTCATCGCCGCACGCAGCGTCAGCTGCGCGGCACTCACCAGCGCGACGCTCATTAGTGCCCAGATAAGCCCCATTAAGCGCTGCTCCCCAATAACGCAATGCCGACGATAATCAGCGCTACACCGGCCCAATGGCGGCGGCTCACCGGCTCGCGCCAGATGAGACGTGCGGCCAGCGTCACCCAAACAAAATTCAGGCTCAGCATCGGGTAGGCCACGCTCACCGGAATCTGCTGGAGCACCAGCAGCCACAGCAGCATGCCCAGCCCAAGCAGCGCCAGCGCCAGCCCAAGCCAGGTCAGCAGATGACGCCCGCGCTGCCCTTTACGGGCAGGGCGAGTCGCCTGTTTCTGGCATAGCTGCCCGCCACAGCTCAACAGGCTGGCGAGCAGCAGGCAGGCCCACGTGATCATTGCGGGCGGTACTGAATAAAGACGGTGCGGCCCATGACGTACACCTCATCCGGTTTTGGCAGCGGCAGTTCGGCTAACTGTACGTCACGAGAGAGCAATAACACCAGCGAGATTGGCCCTTCCTGACGATGTTCCGCCAACCACTGAGGGAACGCTTCGGTAGAGACGAAGCTGTTTTTCGCGTCAGGGTAAGAGAGCCCATACTTCAGCTCGCCCTGCTGGCCGTACAGCATCACATCGCTGCGCTTCAGCTCCCAGGCCAGCCCGGCAGCTACGCCGACGCTGTTGCTCAGCACATAGCGGCTCGGCGCCAGCGACTCGCTAACAATATCCACCAGGAATTGCGGCTGCTTGCTGTTGGTCACGCGATCGGGGATCGCCATCCCCACCAGCAGCGCCAGCCCCAGCGGGCAGAGCGCGGCCAGCTGCCAACGCTGTGCCCCCTGCTTAATCGATACCCAGCCCATCAGCGCCCAGAAGAAGAAGGCCACTGCCGCCAGCACGCATTTATAGAGCTCAATCTGCATCCAGACCGGATGTTTCATCGGCCCCCACGGTGAGACTACCGCGACCGCTACCAGGCCCACAACGCCGAAGATGATGTTGATGATGCCGTTCACCCGCAGCGCTTTCGAACCGACTTTTGCCGCCTCAACCGCATAGCGCGCCATCAGTATCGCCAGCGGCGCGAAGCACGGCAGGATATAGGTCGGCAGCTTGCCCTTAGCAATACTGAAGAACAGGAACGGCATCACCACCCAGCCCAGCAGATAAAATGCGCCGCGTAGCCCTTCCCGCTCCTGCCAGCCGCGCCTGAACGCACCAGGCAGCAGCGCCAGCCACGGCAGACTTCCCGCGACCAGGAACGGCAGGTAGTACCAGAACGGCGCTTTGTGCTGCGCGTCGCTCTGGGCAAAACGTTGAATATGCTCAACCCAGAAGAAGTAGCGCCAGAAGTCGCTCTCCCGTGCGGCAATGGCCATCCCCCACGGCAGCACGGTCAGCACGCAAACCAGTACCGACAGCCAGCCCCAGACCAACACTTCCCGCCAGCGTTTCTGCGCAATCACCCACGGCAACACGCCGATTACCGGTACCGCTAGCGCGAGGAAGCCTTTGGTCATGACGCCCATACCGCAGGCTACGCCCAGCAGCACGTAACCCCAGAAGCGCTCGCCGGTGGTCTTCGCCTGCGCCGCCAGCCAGAAGCTGCACATGGCAAGCGTCATCCACAGGGTGATCATCGGGTCGAGCACCGCGTAGGTACCAATCCCGTAGACCAGAAACGCAGTTAAGAAGATAGCACCGGAGAGCAGCGCTACTTTGCGATCCTGCCAGATTTTCCACGCCAGCCAGACCACCAGCAGCGCGGAGACGGTGATAGAAAACACCGCGCCAAAGCGTACTGCGAAGTTATTGTGGCCAAACAGCCACTGCCCGATACTGTTAATCCAGTAACCGGCAATCGGCTTTTCGAAATAGCGTAGCCCCAGGAAATGCGGCACCACCCAATCACCGGTTGCCAGCATTTCACGGCTGATTTCGGCATAGCGAGTTTCGTCCGGCTGCCACAGCAGCCGGAAGTTAAGCGGAACCAGGTAGTACAGAACAAACAATGCAGCTAACGAAATACCATAGCGAAGGGATTTCATACGTCTGAGCTCAAGAGTTGTTGGCAGCCTAGCCAGCCTTCACGACCGGCGATTTCTCCGCGCACCACCTTCCCAACCGGCAACTGACGGAAGTCATCCGGGAGAAGCTGGCCTAGCGGGCAAAAACGAATTTCCTGCTGTGCCGCAAGGGTCAGCAGATAGTCAAACTGTTCGGCGTAGGCGCCCCCTTCCACCTCGGCATGGATGGTGTACACCGGCGTACCGGTATCCTGGCGAATACGCTCCAGCAACCAACGATTGAAGCCTTCCGCACTGACCACGCTACCGACAACTTCATCCCAGGTGGGCAGAGTGACGGGGATCTGTACGGTAGCCATCTCGCCGTTACTGAGCTGCGGAATGAACGGCTGCGTGCCGCGGCAGTCGCTGTTGTAGAGAAATTCAAAAGACTCTTTCGCCTTCACCACGCGCTGGTCAGCGCGCCAGCCCGCCACCGCCGAACAGGTGACCGGATGACCAATAATCGTCTCCAGCGCGGACAGGCCGCGGCCAATTTCGTCAATCAGCTGCTGCTCGTTCCACATGCCGCTCCACTGCTGCCAGCGGTGATGATCCCAGGCATGCAGCCCCACTTCATGCGCCTGCGCGACGCTGCGGATAATCTCTGCGTTGGCTTCGCCAATAAGACGCCCCGGCCACGCCGTCCCGGCCAGCAGAATGTCCCAGCCATACAGCGATGCCGCGCGTGAGCGCAGCATCTTCCACAAGAACTTCGGCTTTACCAGGCGCCACAGGTGGCGCCCCATGTTATCCGGCCCGACGCTGAAGAAAAAACTGGCCTGCACGCGGTGCTTTTTCAGCACCGCCATGAGCCGTGGCACCCCTTCGCGGGTACCGCGAAAGGTGTCGACATCAACGCGCAAACCTACTTTTTTCATGATGGTTTTTCGTCCGTCAGCTCTACCGTGCGCAGGAAGAAGTCCAGCGTCTCTTCTACCGTCTGCTGCATCTCAACCGTCGGCTGCCAGTCCAGGCAGCGTTTCGCGTTGCGAATGCTCGGCTTACGGTGCTCAACGTCCTGATAACCTTTGCCGTAGTAGTCGCTGCTTTCCACTTCACGGAAGCCGGCAAACGGCGGGAAGCGGTCGCGCAGTGGGTGACGTTCGAAGCAGTCGAGCAGCATTTCCGCCAGCTCTTTAATGCTCGCTTCGTTGTCCGGATTACCGATGTTGATAATCTGCCCATCGCAGCGGCCGTCTTTGTTTTCAATGATGCGGAACAGCGCTTCGATACCGTCGCTGATGTCGGTAAAGCAGCGTTTTTGTTTGCCGCCTTCGATCAGCTTGATTGGCGAGCCTTCCACCAGGTTGAGGATCAGCTGGGTGATAGCACGGGAGCTGCCGATGCGCGCGGCGTTCAGGTTATCCAGACGCGGCCCCATCCAGTTAAACGGACGGAACAGGGTAAACTTGAGGCCGGTTTTATCCCCGTAGGCCCAAATCACGCGATCCAACAGCTGTTTGGAAACTGAGTAGATCCAGCGCTGCTTGTTGATCGGCCCTACCACCAGGTTAGAGTTATCTTCATCAAAGTTGGCATCGGTACACATGCCGTACACTTCGGAGGTGGACGGGAAGATGATGCGCTTGTTGTACTTCACACAGTCGCGGATGATCTTCAGGTTTTCTTCAAAGTCCAGTTCGAACACGCGCAGCGGGTTACGGGTGTATTCGATAGGCGTCGCAATCGCCACCAGCGGCAGCACCACGTCGCATTTCTTAATGTGGTATTCGATCCACTCTGAGTGGATGCTGATGTCGCCTTCCACAAAGTGGAAGCGTGGGCAGTCCAGGAAGCGGCTGATGGCGTCAGAGCCGATATCCAGGCCATAAATCTCGTAGTTGTCATCCGCCAGCAGACGCTCGGTCAGGTGGTTTCCAATAAAGCCGTTCACGCCCAGAATCAGCACGCGGGTACGGCGCTTCACCGCCACAAACGGACGGCTGGAGAGCAACGCGCCCGCCACCAGACCCAGCGCCGGCGCCAGCTGAGCGCCCTGCATGTACACGCCGTTAGCGCTCTGACCGGTAACGATTTCCAGCGCGCCTTCACCGCAGGCAACCACCAGCGGCGCTACGGACAGTACGGTACCCGGCTTCGCGGCTTCCATGTCGGTACGCACACGAGATTTCCAGACGATAAATTTGTTCGTGCCAACATAGCCAAACGCACCCGGCCACGGATCGCTCACCGCACGCACCAGGTTATGCAGCGCCTGCGCCGGTTTTTCCCACTCCAGGCGGCCATCTTCCGGGGTACGACGACCGACGTAGGTCGCCTGAGAATGATCCTGCACACGCTCGTCAGCCTGGCCGCTGCGAATTTTCGCCAGCGCATCGCCGAGCAGCGTCTGGGAGGCCGCGCACAGCTTGCGGTGCAGCGTCAGCGCCACATCAGAGTCAGCAATCGCCACGCTCTGCTGGGCCACAATATCGCCCGCATCCGCGCGGCTGGTCATACGGTGCAGCGTCACGCCGGTTTCTTTCTCACCGTTCACCAGCACCCAGTTCAGCGGCGCGCGGCCACGGTATTTCGGCAGCAGCGAACCGTGCAGGTTGAACGCCCCTTTCGGCGCCAGGCTGAGGATTTCGTCGCACAGCAAGTTGCGGTAATAGAAGGAGAAAATCACTTCCGGCGCCATCGTGCGGATACGATCCACCCACAGCGGGTGGTTGACGTCTTCCGGCGCGTAAACGGTAATACCCTGCTCAGCCGCCAGGCGGGCAACGGAGCCAAAGAAGTTATTCTCACCCGCGTTGTCCGGGTGAGTGAAGATCGCCTCGATGTCGTATCCGGCGTCCAGCAGTGCCTGAATACCGGTGCAACCCATGTCGTGATAGGCAAATACAACAGCTTTCATTAACGATTTTCCTCTTCAGAATCCAGATTTTCCTGGCGAACAACACGTTGAATAAAGTAGCGGGGGCGGGCACGCACGTCGTTATAGATGCGGCCGATATACTCCCCAAGCAGGCCCATGCCGATAAACTGGGCGCCGATAAACATGAACAGAATGGCGAATAGCATGAACACGCCGTCCCCCGCCCATTCCGGACCAAGCACCAGGCGCAGCACGACCAGCAGAATGGAGAAGGCAAAGCCCAGCACCGCAATCACGCTGCCGACCACGCTTAACAGACGCAGCGGCGTGGTGGTTAAGCAGGTCACCAGGTCGTACATCAGGTTAATCAGGCGCATAAAGCTGTATTTTGAGTCACCGAACTCGCGCTCGGCGTGCAGCACCGGAATTTCCACGGCGCGGCGGGCAAAGGTATTCGCCAGAATAGGAATAAAGGTGCTGCGCTCATGGCAGTTGAGCATGGCGTCAACAATATGGCGGCGATAGGCGCGCAACATGCAGCCATAGTCGCCCATCGCTTTACCGGTGGTGCGCTGAATCAGGCGGTTGATCATCTTCGAGGCCGTTTTACGGAAGATGCTGTCCTGACGATTCTGGCGCACGGTGCCGACCACGTCGTAGCCTTCGTCCGCTTTTTCAACCAGCCGTGGGATCTCTTCCGGCGGGTTTTGCAGGTCAGCATCGAGGGTGATGATCAGATCGCCGGTAACGTGACTAAAGCCCGCCATAATCGCCGAATGCTGGCCGTAGTTGCGGTTCAACAGCACCGCCACAACGTGGCTTTCCGGTGCTTCTGCCGCTTCAACCAACATGCGCGCGGAGTCGTCGCTGCTGCCGTCATCGACCAACAGGATTTCATAGTCACGATTCAGGGTCGCGCAGGCAGCATCGGTACGACGGATCAGTTCCGGCAGGCTGTCCTGCTCGTTGTAGACCGGTATCACGACGGAGACTTTTTTAACTAACGGATACTCAAACATATCAACGGCCTGCTAACTGATGGAGCGCCGTAATGACACGGGTGGTGTCGTCATCGGTCATGTCCGGGAAAAGAGGTAATGAACAGATACGTGCGCTGTTCCATTCGGTATTCGGCAGCGAGAGTTCAGGGAATCGCTCGCGGTAGTATTTCTGCGTATGCGCCGCACGGAAGTGCAGCCCGGTGCCAATACCTTGCGCCTTGAGTTGTTCCATCAGCGCATCACGGCTGATGCCGCAGCGCTGTTCGTCCACGCGAATAATAAACAGATGCCAGGCGTGCAGATGCGGCCAGCTCGGCACGGCCAGCGGCTGAAAAGGCGTATCCGCCAGTTCACGCACATAGCGCTGGGCTATCTCACTGCGACGCTGGTTGGCCTGACCTAGTTTGCCCAGCTGTACCAGCGCCAGCGCGGCGTTAATATCGGCGAGGTTATATTTGAATCCAGGGCTAATCACCTCCGCCTGCGGCGCACGGCCGTGGGTCTGGCGATCGTAGGCATCAACGCCCAGACCGTGGAATTTCAGGCTGCGAATGCGGTTGGCCAGCTGTTCATCGTCGGTGACAATCAGCCCGCCCTCGGCGCTGGTCATGTTTTTAATGGCATGGAAGGAGAAAATCGCCGTTCCCTGCGCGCCCACATGCTGGCCCTTATAGTAGGTGCCCGCCGCATGCGCCGCGTCTTCAATCACCGGGATGCCATGACGCTCCGCCACTGCGCGAATGCCGTCAATATCCGCAGGCGCGCCCGCGTAGTGCACGGGAATAATAGCTTTGGTACGCGGAGTTATGGCGGCTTCAATCGCTTCAGGGGTCACCATCAGGTTGTCGCGATCGACATCGATCATTACCGGAGTTGCCCCCAGCAGGACGATCATATTCAGCGTCGAAACCCAGGTTTGAGAAGGGGTGATGACTTCATCGCCCGGGCCAATACCCAGCGCCATCAGCGTGACGTGCATACCGCCGGTTGCCGAACTGACGGCGATCGAAAAACGGTTCCCCGTTAGCGAGCAGAACGCTTCTTCCAGCGCCTGATTTTTTGGCCCGGTGGTGATCCAACCGGATTGCAGCACTTCTTTGAGCGCCGCGAACTCCGCCTCACCCATAGAAGGGCGGGAAAACGGCAGAAAATCACTCATGAATGTTCCTTACCCTATTACTCAAATGAGCGAAGCTGGCTCATCAATCAATGATTCGAGCGTTGTTTTTGTTTAAAAACAGCAATGGATAACGTGATATTCAAACCGACAACATTCGATGACGGTAAAAGTATCAATGTTATCTTAGGATAAGATTAAGAAACTTGTAGAGAGGGGCACAATAAATACTAACTAAACAAAATCAATAGATTAAACATCTATTAATTCATATGATTTGTATGTAAAAAGCGCCCAGATTACATCGTAACTGGGCGCTGATTCACATTATTCAACGTTCACTCAACAAAGGATTTATAATCAGAATAAATTAACCTTCGTTGAATATTAGTGTAATAAACAACATTCGGGTCGGTATTAATACTTAGCGTAAATTCGCCGGGAAATCTTTCGGTAATTCACTGGCAGCGCAATCAATCACGCTATCGTTATTCGCCCCACAATCGCGAACGAAGGTAATGGTAGCGAATTCATCAATCACTTCAGTCGGATACGCCGGGCCGGCATCGCGATATGAATTCATCAGCGGGATGTGATCGTTCTGGAAGCAGACGGTTTTTTCCGGATTGTTGATAACCCAACGCGGGAAGAAAATGGTGCCATGGAACAGTTTGTCGCCCAGGTTCACAATCAGGCTGACATCGGTACCGGTCGGTTCGGTCCAGGAAATTTTATACACGCTCTCACCCACACGGACGATGTAGGCCTGCTGGTCTTTGACCCAACGATTCGCCACGATACCGCTGTGGATACGGTAATCCAGAGTGTTATCGTTTTTCACATAAATTTCGTAGTTCCAGCCGTTGTCATAGGTGTAGACCAGATGTTTACCCACGAAGCCGCTCAAGTCATGTTTATCAAAGTTGCTCATAATCAAATCTCCTTGTGTCGATGCAGAGATCATATTGCTTTAAAAAATAAATGAATAACGCTATGTTTGGATTAAATTCATCTAATTTTTAAATCAATCATGCACAAAACCACCCTTGAACAGTGGGCGCTACTGGAAAAGGTAGTCGAACTAGGCAGTTTTGCGAAAGCCGCGGAGGAGACGCACCGCAGCCAGTCTTCGGTCAGCTATAACCTGTCGCTACTGCAGGAGCGGCTGGGTGTGGCCTTGCTGGTCCCCGAAGGGCGTCGCGCGGTACTGACCCCGGCGGGCGAGCTGCTGCTGGGCCAGGTGAAACCGTTGCTCAAAGCCTTTGCCTGGGTAGAAAGCCGGGCCGCCACGCTACGTGAAGGCACGCGCACGCGGCTGGATTTGGTGGTCGACAGCATTTTCCCGCGCCAGAGACTGTTCGCCATTCTGCGCCAGTTTCAGCAGCGCTACCCGCAAACGCAGGTACGGCTAACCGAGGTGCTGGAGAACGCCAACGACACCGACAACGTGCAGGCAGAAGCGGACGTGATGGTGCTTACGCGCCGTCAGGATATTACCGGACGCGGGGAATGGTTGATGAATATCGATTTTGTCGCCGTCGCGCATCGGGATCATCCTCTATTTCAGCAGGCAGGCCCGCTTAGCGATGAAGAGTTGCGCCCCTGGCCGCTGATCCGCATTGCCGACAGCGATAGCAGCCGGCAGGAGACGCACGATGCGTGGACCTTCTCGACGATTGACGCCGCCATTGATGCCGTGCTGTATCAGGTGGGGTATGGCTGGCTGCCGGAAGAGAGAATCCAGGAGGAGCTGGCGCAGGGAATATTAAAGCCGCTGCCGCTAAATCATGGCGTACGCCGCGCAACGCCGCTGCATTTGATCGTCAAACGAGATTTAGCCCCGCTCGACGAACAGGTGGAGATGCTGCTGAAGCTGTTTAGCCAGCAGCATTAATACGTTTACTCCGCCAGCGCCTGCGCACAAGCCCAGGCGCTCGACCACGCCCACTGGAAGTTATAGCCCCCCAGCCAGCCGGTGACGTCCATCACTTCGCCGATAAAGTACAGACCCGGCGCTTTCTTTGCTTCCATGGTGCGCGAAGAGAGCTCGTTGGTGTCCACACCGCCGAGGGTTACTTCCGCCGTACGGTAGCCTTCGGTGCCGTTCGGCTGAACGCGCCAGTTTGTCAGCGTCTCAACCAGCGTCTGTTGCTCGCGCACGTTAAGCTGCTTGAGGGTCACGTCAGGGACCTGGCCCAGCTGTTGCAGACACTCAACCAGACGCTTCGGCAGCTGCATCGCCAGCGTATTTTTCAGGCTCTGGTTCGGGTGCTCGGCGCGCTGCGCATCAAGGAAGTCCGCGAGTTCGATGTCCGGCAGCAGATTGATGGTGACGAATTCGCCTGCCTGCCAATAGCTCGAAATTTGCAGCACTGCCGGGCCAGACAGGCCGCGGTGGGTGAAAAGCAGACTTTCGCGGAACACCGTGCCGTCTTCAGCGGTAATCACCGACGGGACGGAGACGCCGGACAACACCTGAAACTGCTCCAGCATCGGCTTATGCAGAGTGAACGGCACCAGCCCGGCGCGAGTCGGCAGCACCTTCAGACCGAACTGTTCGGCAATTTTGTAGCCGAAAGGCGAAGCGCCCAGCCCCGGCATCGACAGGCCGCCGCTGGCGATCACCAGTTTATCGGCCGCCACAGTATCGCCGTTGAGCTGTAAGGTGTAGCCCTGCTCGTCGCGGGCGACGCTGAGGATTTCGCTGCGCAGACGCATCGTGACGTTGCCCTTCTCGCATTCCGCCACCAGCATTGCAACAATCTGCTCGGCAGAATCATCGCAGAAGAGTTGACCGAGGGTCTTTTCATGCCAGGCAATGCCGTGCTTGCCGACCATGTCGATAAAGTCCCACTGGGTATAACGCGCGAGGGCAGATTTACAAAAATGCGGGTTTTGGCTGAGATAGGCCGCGGGTTCGACATAAAGGTTAGTAAAATTACAGCGGCCACCGCCGGACATCAGGATTTTACGCCCCGGTTTTTTACCGTTATCCAACAGCAACACGCGGCGGCCTGCCTGCCCGGCCATGGCTGCACAAAACATTCCTGCCGCTCCGGCACCCACTACAATGGCATCAAACCTTTCCACGCACTATCCTCAACATAGGTATTGTCGGGAAGTGTAAATTTTTCATGGATGTCATACCAGTGAAATCTCGACAAAGCCGACTTATCTGATTGATACAAAGGAAATATTTATTTTCAACCATTTAACGAATACGGATAAATATCAAAAAAAGTCGAGATTTCACTTTGCCCGCGCCGCCAATGTCCCTGATAATGCCGCGCGTTCATGTCCTCAAAATGGCGTAACGTCCTATGTTACATTTGTTTGCTGGCCTGGATTTACATACCGGGCTGTTGTTAGTTCTGGCGCTGGTGTTTGTTCTGTTCTACGAAGCGATTAACGGCTTCCACGATACGGCGAACGCTGTTGCCACCGTAATTTATACCCGTGCCATGCGCTCACAGCTTGCTGTTGCGATGGCGGCGATCTTTAACTTCCTCGGCGTTCTATTGGGCGGTCTGAGCGTAGCCTATGCGATTGTGCATATGCTGCCGACGGATCTTCTACTCAATATGGGCTCCGCGCACGGCCTCGCCATGGTCTTTTCCATGCTGCTGGCGGCCATCATCTGGAACCTCGGCACCTGGTATTTCGGTCTGCCGGCTTCTAGCTCCCACACGCTGATCGGCGCGATTATCGGTATTGGTTTAACCAATGCGTTGATGACCGGCACCTCAGTGGTTGAGGCGCTCAACATCCCGAAAGTGATTAACATTTTCGCTTCGTTGATTATCTCACCTATCGTGGGTCTGGTTGTCGCTGGCGGCCTGATTTTCCTGCTGCGCCGTTACTGGAGCGGTACTAAAAAACGCGCCCGTATCCACCTGACCCCTGCTGAACGTGAAAAGAAAGACGGTAAGAAAAAGCCGCCGTTCTGGACGCGTATCGCTCTGATTCTCTCCGCCATTGGCGTGGCGTTCTCCCACGGCGCCAACGACGGTCAGAAAGGCATTGGTCTGGTCATGCTGGTCCTGATTGGTGTTGCTCCTGCAGGTTTCGTAGTCAATATGAACGCTTCCGGCTACGAAATCACCCGTACCCGCGATGCGGTCAACAACGTTGAAACCTTCTTCCAGCAGCGCCCAGATTTGCTGCTGAAAGTGGCAAGCAACGCTGAAAAGCTGACCCCGGAAGCCGAGGCTGCCGTTGAGTTTCACTGCCATCCGGCAAACACCATCAACGCGCTCGATCGTGCTAAAGCGATGCTGACCAACGTAGAGAGCTATGACAGCCTCTCCGTAGAACAGCGTGGCCAGCTGCGTCGTATCATGCTCTGCATCTCTGACACCACTGATAAAGTGGCGAAGATGCCGGAAGTGAGCGGCGATGACCAGCGTCTGTTGAAAAAGCTGAAAACCGACATGCTGAGCACCATCGAGTATGCGCCAGTCTGGATTATCATGGCCGTCGCGCTGGCTCTGGGTATCGGTACAATGATCGGCTGGCGTCGCGTCGCGACCACCATCGGTGAGAAAATCGGTAAGAAAGGCATGACCTACGCCCAGGGGATGGCAGCACAGATGACCTCTGCGGTCTCCATCGGTCTGGCAAGCTATACGGGGATGCCGGTATCCACCACCCACGTCCTGTCGTCTTCCGTTGCGGGGACCATGGTCGTTGACGGCGGCGGTCTGCAAAGAAAAACCGTGACCAATATCCTGATGGCCTGGGTCTTCACGCTACCAGCGTCGATCCTGCTGTCCGGCGTGCTGTACTGGCTGTCTCTGAAGCTTATTTAAGCGCGTTTGGCACAAACAGAAAACGGGTCAGGAAACTGGCCCGTTTTTTTTTACTCAGTGCCAAATCATCAGGGCAATTAAGCTAATCACCACCAGGCCACACAGCGAACTGGTCAAAATAAACTGACGACGGACCCGGTCACAGCGGCGAATAAACTCATCATCATGATGATCGCGATACCGCTGCCCGTAGATATACCAGACCAGGCGTATTTGTTTACCCGGCTGACCGTGCGAGGTAAAGAAACCACCGCCGTCAACATACTGATAAAGCAAGGGATCGCAACCACGTAGTACAACCAATAATGCACGCAACGATGAAAAGTAACGTGCCATATTTACCACACAAACGACACACAGGGCCCAAAACAGCGCAATCGTGCTGATCATAACTCCTCCCCGGCGACCAGTCCTCGGAGACCCCAGGACATCTCGCTCCCCAATAACCCACCAACACCTCAGTAAAAGAGTGCGATTCAGATCACGTTTATTTATCCGAACGGCTCATTAAATAGTGTAGGAGATCAGTTAAATTTTTTACCACAAGGTTAATCGTTATCAATACGTAAGATGGAAAAATTTGTTTAACTAATTGGCGAACCGGATGCATTGACGGCGCCTCAAGGCCGCTATAAGGTAGAAATATCTTCTACAATTAGGTCTTTAAGGGCAAACCCCGCGCAAGTCGCACGCAGGACGCGGGCAAGGGACAGCGCATGGGCTGTCTGGTCCAACAGTCATCGACAACTTTATGGAAGGAGTAACACTATGGCTTACAAACACATTTTGATCGCGGTCGACCTTTCCCCAGAGAGCAAAGTTCTGGTGGAAAAAGCGGTATCAATGGCTCGCCCCTACAATGCAAAAGTTTCGCTGATTCACGTCGACGTAAACTATTCCGATCTCTACACCGGGCTGATTGACGTGAATCTTGGCGATATGCAAAAGCGCATCTCCGAAGAGACCCATCACGCACTGACTGAACTGTCCACCAACGCGGGTTACCCAATCACCGAAACCCTGAGCGGCAGCGGCGACCTGGGCCAGGTGCTGGTTGATGCGATTAAGAAATACGATATGGACCTGGTCGTCTGTGGTCATCACCAGGACTTCTGGAGCAAGCTGATGTCGTCTGCACGTCAGCTCATCAACACGGTCCACGTCGATATGCTGATCGTTCCGCTGCGCGACGACGAAGAAGAATAACTCTCGCGTTGAGCATCGTGAAACGCCTGCGCAAGCAGGCGTTTTTATTTCTAATAACCCGAAATTACTCCGCCGTCCCGGCATAAATATCAAACCGATGCCCTTTGGTCACCACCGCGTTAGGCGTGGCCACGTCTGCTAGCGGCGGCGCGTAGTCCGGGCGCTTCACCACCACGCGTTTGGTTGCCAACCGGCGCGCCGGTTCAAGCAGGCCATCCGCGTCCAGATCCGGCCCCACCAGCGACTGAAACACGCGCATCTCTTTTTTCACCAGCGCGCTTTTCTGCTTATGCGGGAACATCGGGTCGAGATACACCACCTGCGGGCGCGGCGTAATATCGGTTAACGCGGTCAGACTCGAGGCGTGAATCAGCTGTAAACGTTCCTGCAACCACGGGCCAATTTCCGCATCGGCATAGCCGCGCGCCAGGCCGTCATCGAGTAACGCGGCGACCACCGGGTTGCGCTCCAGCATCCGCACGCGGCAGCCGACGGAGGCCAGCACAAACGCATCGCGCCCCAGCCCGGCGGTGGCATCGACCACGTCCGGCAAATAATCGCCTTTGATGCCAACGGCTTTCGCCACCGCTTCACCGCGACCGCCACCAAACTTGCGCCGGTGCGCCATCGCCCCGCCGACAAAATCAACGAAGATGCCGCCAAGTTTCGGTTCGTCTCGCTTACGCAGTTCCAGATGTTCCGGCGTCATCACCAGCGCCATCAGGTTGTCGTCATCGTGCTCCAGCCCCCAGCGGGCGGCCAGAACAGATAAGGCGCCGTCTCCGGCGCCCGTTTCATCCAGTAAACAAATTTTCACGCGAACAATCAGCCCTTGATGCCGTAATGCGCCAGCATGGCATCGAGCTGCGGTTCACGACCGCGGAAGCGTTTGAACAGCGCCATTGGCTCTTCGGAACCGCCACGGGTCAGGATGTTATCGAGGAACGACTGACCGGTTTCACGGTTGAAGATGCCTTCTTCTTCAAAGCGAGAGAACGCATCCGCTGCCAGCACGTCGGCCCACAGATAGCTGTAGTAACCCGCCGCATAGCCGCCGGCAAAGATGTGGCTGAAGGCGTGCGGGAAGCGGCCCCAGGTTGGGCCCGGCACCACGGCGACCTGTTTCTTAATTTCCGCCAGCGTCTCGAGGACTTTCGCCCCCTGCTCCGGGTTGTACTGCGCATGCAGGCGGAAGTCGAACAGGCCGAACTCCAGCTGACGCAGGATAAACAGCGCGGCCTGATAGTTTTTCGCCGCCAGCATTTTATCCAGCAGTTCCTTCGGCAGCGGTTCGCCGGTCTCATAGTGGCCGGAGATAAATGCCAGCGCTTCCGGCTCCCAGCACCAGTTTTCCATAAACTGGCTCGGCAGCTCGACCGCATCCCACGGCACGCCGCTGATACCGGAAACACCGGCAGTTTCGATGCGGGTCAGCATGTGATGCAGGCCATGACCAAATTCGTGGAACAGGGTGATCACTTCGTCATGGGTAAACAGCGCCGGTTTGCCGTTCACCGGACGGTTAAAGTTACAGGTCAGATAGGCGACCGGTTTTTGCAGCGTGCCGTCGGTTTTGCGCATCTGGCCGACGCAGTCGTCCATCCACGCCCCGCCGCGTTTGTGTTCGCGGGCGTACAGGTCGAGGTAGAAGCTGCCGCGCAGTTCGTTGCTTTCGTCATACAGTTCGAAGAAGCGCACTTCCGGGTTCCAGACGTCAACATCAGTACGCTCTTTCGCGGTGATGCCGTAAATACGTTTTACCACTTCAAACAGGCCGTTAACGGCTTTGTTTTCCGGGAAGTACGGACGCAGTTGTTCATCGCTGATGCTGTACAGATGCTGTTTTTGTTTCTCGCTGTAGTAAGCGATATCCCACGGCTGCAGCTCATCAACGCCAAATTCTGCTTTGGCAAAGGCACGCAGCTGGGCCAGCTCTTTTTCACCCTGCGGACGGGCGCGTTTGGCCAGATCGGTCAGGAAGTCGAGCACCTGCTGCGGGTTTTCCGCCATTTTGGTGGCCAGAGATTTAAAGGCGTAGCTTTCGAAGCCCAGCAGCTGTGCCAGCTCGTGACGCAGCGCGAGGATCTCTTCCATTACCGGGGTGTTGTCCCACTTGCCCGCGTTCGGCCCCTGATCGGAGGCGCGGGTGGAGTAGGCGCGATACAGCTCTTCGCGCAATGCCTGGTTGTCGCAGTAGGTCATTACCGGCAGGTAGCTTGGGATATCCAGGGTCAGCAGGTAACCTTCCTGCTCTTTGGCTTCGGCCTGCGCTTTCGCCGCCGCCAGGGCGCTTTCCGGCATGCCGGCCAGCTCGCTTTCGTCGGTCACCAGCTTGCTCCAGCCCATGGTGGCGTCGAGCACGTTGTTGCTGTACTGGTTACCCAGCTCGGACAAACGGGTGGCGATTTCGCCGTATCGCTGCTGTTTCTCTTTCGGCAGGCCGATACCGGACAGTTCAAAATCACGCAGCGCGTTATCGACCGCTTTTTTCTGTGCAGTGTTCAGGGTGGCGTAGTTGTCGCCGTCGCGCAGGTCGCGGTAAGCCTTGTACAGCCCCTCATGCTGGCCAACCCAGGTGCTGTATTCCGACAGCAGCGGCAGCGTCTGCTCGTAGGCTTCACGCAGTTCCGGGCTGTTTTTGACCGAGTTTAAGTGGCTAACTGGCGAGAAAATACGCCCCAGGACATCGTCCACTTCCGCAAGCGGCTGGCAGAGGTTTTCCCAGCTATACGGCGCGCCCTGTGCGACTACGCGCTCCACATTCTCGCGACAGTCGTTCAGTGCCTGAGTGACAGCAGGGACAACATGTTCGGGCTGAATCTGGGAAAATGGCGGTAGTTCGAAAGGGGTCAGTAATGGATTGGTCATTAGCACGGTCCTGTTGAAGTGTGGATAAAACGCGCGACAGGCGCTTTTCGCGATTTAGACAATATGGAGGCGAGTGACATAAAATTCAATCACGTGTAGCTATCATTATAGCGCCAGCATCCAGTGCTGACGCGATTATGCTTACGCCACCGACGCTGACTTAATTAGCGAATATCGCCTTCTGTATAGGGAACGTGGCGGCATCCAGCACCAGAGTGAGTGGCAATAGCCCTTGACCCAACGCAGCCATAGAAACACCGTTTTTATACTCGTAGAACTCAACGTTGAATGGATGATGGAAAGACAACTGCTGTGCAGCACTCTGATCTTTATTTTTCTCATGGATAGTCCCTGCCAGATCGTTGACAAATAAAGATAATATGCAGAGTGAACCGCTATTTTTACACCTAAATCCATAACTCATCGCAGCATCTTTATCTTTTTGATTTGTCCACGCGTAGGTTAAATTAATCCAACCTATGAATATATTATCCTCCTTATCGATCCGAAACTGGACATCGTTTTGTATAGTAATATTTTCCCGGTGAATAACAGGATCTTTTAATAATGCGACGACTTTATCGCCTCCCTGAGTCAGCAAATAGTCATAATTCTTACCCACAAACACCCATCCCGTTTTCCCATTACTGTCTTTACCTAAAGACAACCCGGTAACGGTATCTGATTTCCAGGTGGATTTATGTCCACTACCTCCCCCTGTAGCCGTAAGCAAACCATATGAAATACAGCTAGATAGAGAACAGCAAACCAGTGAGACGCACAACGCACGAACAACACATTTTCCATAATGGAACATGAAGGAATTCCCTCTCTCTTTTATAAAGACCGCCGTTTTAACGGATAAAAAAGAGTAAAACCATTATCATCATCATAAAAAAAATACTTTCAGAATAAATAACGCCAGGATAAGTAAGCGCTAAACCCAGGTACGCTTGTATGTCCGCGTTTCTTCAGTCATAGTTTTAGCGCCAAAATGCAGGGATTGCATATGACCGTGTTATTGCCGATTATCGTACTGATATTTACTGTTTTCTTTATTTTTCCCACCCGAAAATTTTTTTATCGGAGTAACCATCCCGATCAGAAAGATGGGCGTAAATTAATTTCATCCTCTTCGTTGATGCTGCAAAAATTTGGCCGTTCTCGCGGCTACAAAGCGGATTACTACTTTGACGCGCAGAACCTCTATGAGGTCATAGACAGCATCACCTCAACAATACCGCTCGCCAGTATTGTTGAGGTGAAACGAGGAACTACGCGAATCGGTAACCGTTCAGTCTGGTCGGTCGATTGGCTAATAGAAGGACAGCGCAAACAGACTCGCTTCCTGCATAACTACACCCTGTTTAATCCAAGCTTTGCCACATTCCTTGACGCCGTGAAACAGGCTAACCCAAGCGCCAGGGTCAGTCGGTTGACGTTGTTTATACTCTGACTCCACAGCCTACTTGTTTTTCCTCCTGGCCAATGGCGATAAAAGCGCGGGAGCGGTAATCTCTACGGATCTGCGGTAAACTATCGGTTATCTTGTTTAATTCCCGGAATATCCGCATCCATGCTCAGTTATCGCCACAGCTTTCACGCAGGCAACCACGCCGACGTCCTCAAACACACCGTTCAGAGTCTGATCATTGAATCACTGAAAGAGAAAGAGAAGCCGTTTCTCTATCTGGACACCCACGCCGGCGCAGGCCGCTATCAGCTGAGCGGCGAGCATGCCGAAAAGACCGGGGAATACCTGGAAGGCATCGCCCGCATCTGGCAGCAGGACGATCTGCCCGAAGAGCTGGTGCCGTATATTTCGGTGGTTGAGCACTTCAACCGCAGCGGCCAACTGCGTTACTACCCGGGTTCTCCGCTGATTGCCCGCCAGCTGCTGCGTGAGCAGGACAGCCTGCAGATGACCGAGCTGCACCCGAGCGACTTCCCGCTGCTGCGTTCTGAATTCCAGAAAGATAACCGCGCCCGCGTAGAACGCGCCGACGGCTACCAGCAGCTCAAAGCGAAGCTGCCGCCGGCTTCCCGCCGTGGCTTGATTCTGATCGACCCGCCGTATGAAATTAAAACCGACTATCAGGCGGTAGTGAGCGGCATTAGCGAAGGCTACAAGCGTTTTGCTACCGGCACCTATGCGCTGTGGTACCCAGTGGTGCTGCGCCAGCAAATTAAACGCATGATCCACGACCTTGAAGCGACCGGCATTCGCAAAATTCTGCAAATTGAGCTGGCGGTGCGTCCGGACAGCGACCAGCGCGGCATGACCGCCTCCGGCATGATCGTCATCAACCCGCCGTGGAAGCTGGAAGCACAAATGAATAACGTGCTGCCGTGGCTGCACAGCAAGCTGGTTCCAACAGGCATCGGTCATACGCTGGTGAACTGGATCGTGCCGGAGTAATCGCAGGCATCGGTGGAACCTATCAGTTTCAGGTATACAATCGCGAGTATTTTGGCGGGGAGCATGAGGCTCACCCGCTCAACATTGAACGTTTGAGGAGCGGCCATGACCAAACATTACGACTACATCGCCATTGGCGGCGGCAGCGGCGGTATCGCCTCAATCAACCGTGCGGCCATGTACGGCCAGAAGTGCGCGCTGATTGAAGCCAAAGATCTGGGCGGTACCTGCGTTAACGTCGGCTGCGTGCCGAAAAAAGTGATGTGGCATGCCGCGCAGATTCGCGAAGCGATTCATATGTATGGCCCGGACTACGGTTTCGACACCACCATCAATAACTTTGATTGGGACAAACTGGTTGCCAGCCGTACCGCGTACATTGACCGTATCCATACCTCTTACGACAACGTGTTGGGTAAGAATAAAGTTGATGTGATCAAAGGCTTTGCCCGCTTCGTCGATGCCAAAACCATCGAAGTGAACGGCGAGACGATCACCGCCGATCATATCCTGATCGCCACCGGTGGCCGCCCAAGCCATCCGAATATTCCGGGCGTGGAATACGGTATCGACTCCGACGGTTTCTTCGAACTTCCGGCACTGCCGAAGCGCGTGGCCGTAGTCGGCGCAGGCTATATCGCCGTTGAGCTGGCGGGCGTCATTAACGGCCTGGGCGCGGAAACTCACCTGTTCGTGCGTAAACATGCGCCGCTGCGTAGCTTCGATCCGCTGATCGTCGAGACGCTGGTTGAAGTGATGAACGCCGAAGGCCCACAGCTGCACACTCACGCCATTCCGCAAGCGGTGGTCAAGAATGCCGATGGTAGCCTAACCCTGACGCTGGAAGATGGCCGCAGCCAAACCGTGGATTGCCTGATTTGGGCGATTGGCCGCGAACCGGCTACCGACAACTTCAACCTCGCGGCTACCGGCGTGAAAACCAACGATAAAGGCTATATCGTCGTTGATAAGTTCCAGAATACTAACGTGCCTGGCATTTATGCCGTGGGCGATAACACTGGCGCCGTTGAGCTAACTCCGGTCGCGGTTGCCGCAGGTCGTCGTCTGTCTGAGCGTCTGTTTAACAACAAGCCAGACGAACATCTGGACTACAGCAACATCCCGACCGTGGTCTTCAGCCATCCGCCGATCGGTACCGTTGGCTTAACCGAGCCGCAGGCACGTGAGCAGTACGGCGACGATGCCGTGAAGGTCTATAAATCCTCCTTCACCGCCATGTATACCGCCGTCACCTCCCACCGTCAGCCGTGCCGCATGAAGCTGGTCTGCGTTGGCCCGGAAGAGAAAATTGTCGGTATTCACGGCATCGGATTCGGTATGGATGAAATTCTGCAAGGCTTCGCCGTGGCGCTGAAAATGGGCGCGACCAAGAAAGACTTCGACAATACCGTGGCGATTCACCCGACTGCTGCGGAAGAGTTTGTCACCATGCGCTAAGTCGCTGGGCCCGAACGACAAAAGCCAGACGAAAGTCTGGCTTTTTTATGGCCCGTCACCGGGAAGCGCGATAATCAGAATCGCCAGCTTACCCCGGTCAGCAGCGTAAGGCTGTCATCCCTGTCGACCATCGGGCTGTTTTTAATTTCATCCGGCAGGACGCTATAGCTGGCGTTGGCCAGCAGAATCAGGTTACGGGTCAGCGGGTATTTCAACGTCAGCCCCACGTACGGCATCCAGCTCTCCCCTGGCGTTCGCGCCGCTAAACCGCTGCGGCGGGACTCTGCCCCCGAAACGCCGTAGTAGTAACGGTTAAAGCTGTCGTCATAGTAATAAACGCCCACAGCAGGCGTAATAGACAGAGCCCCTACCGGCAGCACGCGGAACCAGGACAGTTCGCCCACCCAGCCATTACTGTTATCCAGCACATCCGCCGCCGCGGACAACTTCAGGCTCCCCCACTTCTCATGGTGATACCATGCCGCTCCGGCCATCGCGGTACTGTTACGCTTGTCCAACTGCTTCATGGTGCGATCGTCGTTATCCGACGGGTCAAACGTTAGCGGCAGCCATGATGCCGTCAGGCTGACCTCGTCACGATTGCCTTTAAACAACGCGTAGCCCAATGTGGTCTGTCGAATATAAAAAGAATTACCTTCGTAATTTATAATGGGTACCGCATGAGTATTTTCATTATATCCGCGATAAACCGACTCATTATATATTACACCCGCCCCGACAGATAAATTTCCCGCCGTAGCATCCGCGATAAATGAGAGCGACAGAAGCAGCATCGCCGTACGCTTAATTGACATTCCTGAGGTTCCAACCTAATATCATATCCTGATACCAAATATGATAATGGTCGTATTTATATTGCTGCAATCTCAATATTTATATAACACTATATCAACTTATATATACAGAGCCCGGTGATGAAAAAACTCCAGATTAAACCGCAGGAATTAAAAATAATTTCGGTGATTGCAGCCAGTGAAAACGTCAGCCATGCCGCCACCATACTCGGGATGGCGCAGGCCAACGTGAGCAAGTATCTTGCTGATGTTGAATCAAAAATGGGTTTAAAGATCTTTGAACGCACTTCCCGAAAGCTGTCGTTAACGCGTTTTGGCGAGTCATTGCTGCCCTACGTCAACGACCTGTTAGAGAAAGAGAACCAGCTAAATAATTTCATCTCTGATTATAAGCATGAGAAAAATGGCCGCGTTACGATCTACGCCCCAACCATGATTAACGCTTATTTAGCGAAAAACGTGGTCAATACAATTAAAGATATTGGCAACATTACGCTTTGCTTAAAAACATTTAACCTTGAACGTAAATCATTTTACGAAGGTTCAGATTTTCCAGAGGATTGCGATATATTACTTTCCTGCGTCCGCCCCAAAAATGAATCACTGGTTGCCAACTTTATTACGAAATATGCGGTCAGCGCCTATGCCAGCACACAGTACCTCGCGGAGCACCCGATCAACGCTCCCGAAGAGCTTGAACAACACTCCTGCATCCTGCTGGATTCGATGATGATTGATGATGCCAATATCTGGCGGTTTAGCCTTGCGGGCAGCCAGGAAGTGCGTGATTTTCGTGTTAAAGGCCACTACGTGTGCGATAACAGCCAGTCAGCGCTGGAGCTGGCACGGAATGGTTTAGGCATCGTCTTTGCGCCGAAAAATAGCGTACAGGCCGATATTCACGCTGGCGTGTTAGCCCCTTGCTTTGCCGAACAATATGAGTGGTGGCTGGATCTGGTCGCCATCTACCGTAAGCGTGAATATCAGCCGTGGCGGGTTCAGTTTATCCTTAATGAGGTACTGGAAGAGATTCGCCGTCAGGTGGCATGAAGAGTTATTAACGAATCACCTCATAGATAGATCGCTGTATCAGCAGCCATTTTTTGCTTTCCGCATCGCCCGTAGCCTGATTGCGCCGCTGTGCGTTATCCACCGCCTGCCGCTGACGGGCCACGACCGCCGGGATCGTGCAGAAGGCCTGAAGATAGGATTTTCGCACCGCATTAAGCGGTGCGCCCTGCGACATCTCGTGCGTAAGAGTATTGATAAACCGTCGGCAGGGCTTCGGTTCGTCCATCTGCAGGCGGTAGCGTAAGAGCAGATTAAGCACCGCCTGATGCCCCGCGGACATCGCCAAATCCGTCCAGGCTAACTGCCAGTTCATCCCTCCGCGTAAAAAGAGCTCGGCGACCTCAATATTATTGCTATCGATCGCCGAACGCAGCGCATTGCTGTCCCAAAGAATCCCGCGCCGAGCGAGGATTTCACGGGGCGAAGGCGTCGCACGATCCTCCGCAGCGATGGCCTGTTCTTCAATCGATGATACCGCAGACGGCACCGTCTCGGGCACCGCGGTAAGTAGCCAGATGCCGCCCAGCACCATCCCCAGCACCGTCACGCCCACCGCACACCACAGCACGGCAGCGAGAATACGATCACGCGTATCGGCGCGCTGTCGTGTTTTCTGCGACAGCCGCTCGATGCTGTCAGGAATGGGCCGCCCATCCTGACCGTAGGCGCGCGCATAGTCATGCGCCTGCTCCCAGAACTGCTGTACCTCAGCGCCGTCTGCGGCCATCAGGCTGGCAGGATTAACGCGGGTGCGCCCCTGCTCATAGGCGCGCTGAACCGGCGCGGCAATCTGCTGCGCGTATAGGTCCAGCAGCAGGCACTCCATTTCCCCCAACGTCCGATGGGCAAGTACCGAATTTCGCATCCGCCGGATGTCATCAAGAAACAGGTGCAGCGTTAAGCGCTGCTCGGCCAGAAACGTCAGCGCGGCCGCATAGTTGAAGAACGAAGTGAAATGGCGGGAGAACGTTTTCTTATCGATAAGCAACAGCGCTATCTCGCTGAAGGTCATGCCGTCAAGCCGTTCGCCCGACGGACTTCGCGAGTGCCAACGGCTGCACTCATGCGCCCCGAACTGCGACTTCAGAAAATGATGCAAATGCGGTTCGTCAGGCCAAACCTCGCCGATCAGCCCGCGGAGGGTCAGCTCAACGGCCCGAATCTGGCGCAAGGCGGGCTCCTGAGGCTGTTCGGCATCGCTGGCATAGCCCGTGTTAAACATGAGCAGAGGCTGCTGCTGCTTGATTTGCTCCAGCGTCACGACAAAGCGCAGCGCCGCAATCAACTGGTTCTCCGTCGCGCCTTGCCCGTGTTCATACGAGGGAATGCCCTGCTGAAGGTGACGCAACTGCAGCATAAACTCACTCAGTTGGCTGTCGTTGACGCCGAGGCGCTGGGCGACGGCCCCCCAACCGCCGAGATTCAGCCGGGCCTGATCCAACTGCTCCAGAAACCAGCGGGGATCTTTGCCCTCCGTCACGCGGAGCTTAAGCAGGGTGAGTATTTCAATGGAGGCCTGGCGAATAATGCTCAGGCAATGCTCAAAGTGCTGACCAACCTGACGCGACGACGTCGACATCTTCACGTTCCTTCACCAACGGCAAGGCCGATTCACCTTAGGGTTAATATGTTATTTTTATGTAATTTTTGTCGTTACACCATAGACGAAATCAGGCAAATTAACAGTCCTGTGTCCCCACTCAGAATGTGAAATTATGATCGCGCTCACCACCGAACGTTTAGTCTGCACACAGCTTGTCGACAGCGATTGGCGCTTCTTTCTCGCTCTCCAGCAGCACCCGCAGGTGATGCGCTATGTGGCGGACAAGCGCAGTGAGAGCGAGATCCGCGCCGCCTTTGATTCCCGACTGCCTCACTGGTCTCCCGGTGACGCACACTGGCTCTGCCTGCTGGTTCGCGATAGGCAAAACTCGGCGCTCGGCATCACCGGCTATATTCATCGCGACCACGACTGCGCGGAAGTGGGATTTTTATTCGCCCCTGAATCGCAGGGCAAAGGCTACGGTACTGAATCACTGCGCGCAGTATGCGACTATGCCTTTGGCCGCGGCGGCATACGTCGTCTGACGGCGACGGTCACCGCAGGCAATATCGCCTCACGCCGCACGCTGGAAAAACTCGGATTCCGCCTTGAGGGTGAGCTGCGCGAGAGCTATTTCCTCGCGGGGCAGTGGCACAATGACTGGCTTTTTGGCCTACTCAGCCACGAGTATGATAATTCCCCGTCATCCGGCCAATAGGCGAGCCTGCACGGCTCTTTTACACTTCTCGCCTCACCCGAAGAGAGGTCATTATGAGCACAGGCATCACCACGCCGAGCCCGCAGGGTTTGGAATTTATCAAGCGCTTTCAGGGACTTTCGCTGGAGAAATACCGCGATGCAGAGGGGTTATGGGTGATTGGCTATGGGCATCTGATTCGCGAAGGGGAGCGTTTTGATGGGTGCTTAACTCACGCGCAGGCGGAGATGCTGTTTGAACAGGATGTGGAAAACTATCGACAGTGGCTTTGTCAGGGTATCAACGCGCCGCTGGCTCAGCATCAGTTCGACGCGCTGCTGTCGCTGGCCTTTAGCCTGGGGCTGGAAGGGTTACGTCAATCGGCGATAGTGCAAGCCATTAACCGCCGGGATTTTAATGCGGCGTTGGCCGAGTGGCTCCGTGAAGAAGAGCAACAAAGCAGCCTGGCGTTCCAACGCCAGGCTGAAGCCTCGTTATTCCAGTCCACCGGGCTGTAAGTCCTGACGGTGATTAAGCAGCATCGCCGCCTGGGTCCGATTCTTCACATCCAGACGGCGGTACAAAGACTCCAGATGCGCTTTCACCGTCCCGGCGCTAATATTCAGCGTCCGGCTAATCTCTTTATTGGTTTCACCGTTCGCCAGGAGGGTTAATATTTCTCGCTGGCGCTGACTTAAATTGTCCAGACCCTGTTTTGTTTGTTCATATTCCATTCGCCAGTCACCCGGCAGGCAGATTAACCCACGCATGACGCTTTTGATAGTTTGGACGAATACTTCCACGCTGGCATCACGCGGAATTATCGCCTGCACATTAAACGCCATCATATTGCTGAGCCAGGCCTGGTTATATTCATTGACGATGATGATGCATTTAGATTCCGGAAACTGCTGGAACTTCTCCTGCAACAACCACTGACAAAATCCGGGATCCATTCCCCCATCCAGAATGAGCAGCGCGTCCGGATGCTGTAAAAACTGCCGCCACAGATCATCAGCCTGGCTGACGGCATACACATCAATTCCTGGAATATTTTCCTGTAAGCTGATTCTCATTCCATGAATAAATATTGACTGCCTGTCAAACATGACTACCTGCATAACGGTTTCCCCATTAAAAAATAAACTGTTCTTAATGACCGGAAGAGTAATCCTCGCGGCATAAAATAAGAACTCGCCGTTTGGCCTGGGGCATTCTACGTAGATAAATGGCGATCTAAATATCATAATTATGAATACTTACAACCCTCGAAGGGGCATTACGCATTAACATAACCCATCACATTATGATTAAGGAAAAACTGAGAGAATGGACGAAGAATAAATATTAATTTCGCGAAATATAAAACATTACTGAATAAAGGGAAGGCCAGAAATGAAATAAGTCCAGATTCGGACTTATTTCAGCACAATATGAATAGTGAGCAGCGGTTACAGGAACATTCCGCCGGAAACTTCGATACGCTGTGCGGTCATCCAGCGCAGGTTGTCGCTAAGCAGCGCGGCGATGGCGTCGCCGATATCGTCCGGCAGGCCAACACGGCCTAGCGCGGTTTGCGAGGCCACGTATTGATTCAGCTCTTCGTTGTCGCGCACGCGTCCACCGCCAAAGTCGGTTTCAATGGCCCCTGGCGCGATACTGTTGACGGAGATCCCTCGCGCACCCAGTTCTTTTGCCTGGTAACGGGTGAGGACTTCCATCGCCCCTTTCATCGACGCATAAGCCGCGTAACCCGGCAGTGCAAATCGCGCCAGTCCGGTCGAGACGTTAAGAATCCGCCCACCGTCAGCCATCAGTGGCAGAAGCTGCTGGGTGAGGAAGAACGGCCCTTTAAAATGAATGTTCATCAGCTCATCGAACAGCGCTTCTGATGTCTCGGCAAACGGCGCATAGAGGCCGATACCGGCGTTGTTCACTAAATAATCAAACGTCTCCCGACCCCACACCTGATTAAGCTGGTTTTTCACCTGTTCGGCAAAGACGGCAAAGCTCGCGGTTTCGCTGACGTTCAGCTGCAATGCCGCCGCTTTCGCCCCCGTTTTCTCCACTTCGGCGACAACCTGTAGGGCAGCATCATGTTGGCTGTTGTAGGTAAAAATAATATCCGTTCCCTGTGCGGCGAGCTTCAGCACTGCATTTTTTCCCAATCCGCGGCTGCCGCCGGTCACAATCGCAATACGCTGGTTCATAGGAAACCTCATTTCAGGTGGTGTGTACGTTGAGAACAAGCTTATTAGGTGATAAAAGAACAATAAATACTGCTAATTACGCTTCACTGTCTCAATCACGACAACAATAGGTCATTCTGATGGATAAAATTCACGCAATGCAGCTATTCATCCGCGTGGCCGAACTGGAGAGTTTTTCCCGGGCGGCCGACACGCTGGGCCTTCCTAAAGGTAGCGTATCGCGACAGATTCAGGCGCTGGAAAACCACCTTGGCTGCCGCCTGCTGCATCGTACCACCCGCCGCGTGCTGCTGACTCAGGATGGGATGGTCTACTTTGAGCGTGCTAAAGATCTCCTGAGCAATCTCGATGAGCTGGACGGCATGTTCCAGAACGACCCCAGCACCATCAGTGGTCGATTGCGGGTGGATATGCCGGTCGCTATCGCCCGTAACGTCGTCATTCCCCGCCTGCCCGAATTTTTGCAGCACTATCCCGGCATCGAACTGGAACTCAGCAGCAGCGACCGCCTGGTGGATGTCATTCGTGAAGGATTTGACTGCGTGGTGCGCGTCGGCGCGCTGAAAGATTCCGGGTTGATTGCCCGTCCGCTCGGCAAGCTCACCATTATCAACTGCGCCAGTCCGGCGTATCTCGCCCGCTTCGGCTATCCGGAATCACTGGAAGATCTTAGCAGCCATGCGCTGGTACACTATGCGGTGAACCTCGGTGTGCGTCCGCAAGGGTTTGAAGTGGCGAGAGATAACGGAACGCAGTGGATAAAAACCGGCGGCGTACTGACGGTCAACAGTACCGAAACCTACCACGCCGCCTGCCTGGCGGGGCTGGGGATCATTCAGGCACCGCGCGTCGGCGTTCGCGATGCGCTGCGCGGCGGCACGCTGGTAGAAATTCTGCCGCAATATCGGGCGGAACCGATGCCGGTATCGCTGATTTACCCTCACCGCCGTAACCTGTCGCGCCGGGTACATGTGTTGATGGAGTGGTTAACCGAGGTGCTGCGCGACTATGTCGATTGAATCTGGCACCCCGGTCGGGGCAAACCGCACCGCCTCCTGATAACCCTCTATACTTAAGTAAAAGCAATAAAAAGGAAATTTCCCCTGATGACGTCGGAAAACAACGACAAACGTCTACAGCATAAGGCCAGCAAAGCGCTGGATACCGTCACCAGCACGGCGCAGAAGATTCAGCGCCGCCCGGTCATCGCCCACCTGATTCGCGCCGCTGAACGCTTCAATGACCGAATGGGTAACCAGTTCGGGGCGGCGATTACCTACTTCTCATTTTTATCGATGATTCCGATCCTGATGGTGTCGTTTGCCGCCGCCGGTTTTATCCTCGCGTCACATCCGACGCTACTGCAGGATATCTTCAATAAAATCCTCAACAACGTCAGCGACCCCACGCTGGCCGCGACCTTAAAAAGTACCATTAATACCGCCGTCCAGCAGCGTACCACCGTCGGCCTGGTCGGGCTGGGCATTGCCCTTTACTCCGGCGTGAACTGGATGGGTAACCTGCGCGAAGCGATTCGCGCACAGTCGCGCGACGTCTGGGAGCGCACGCCGCAAGACCAGGAGGCCATCTGGGTAAAATACCTGCGTGACTTCGTGTCGCTGATTGGCCTGCTGGTTGCGCTGATTGTCACGCTGTCCATCACCTCGGTGGCCGGTTCCGCCCAGCAGATGATTATCTCCGCGCTGTACCTCGACAGCATCGAGTGGCTGAAACCCGCCTGGCGACTGATTGGCCTGGCGATCTCTATCTTCGCCAACTACCTGCTGTTCTTCTGGATTTTCTGGCGCCTGCCTCGCCATCGTCCGCGTAAGAAAGCATTAATTCGCGGCACCTTTATTGCCGCCATCGGTTTTGAAGTGATCAAAATTATCATGACCTGGACGCTGCCAACGCTGGTGAAATCACCTTCCGGCGCGGCGTTTGGTTCGGTGCTTGGCCTGATGGCGTTCTTCTACTTCTTCGCCCGTCTGACCCTGTTCTGCGCCGCATGGATTGCCACCGCAGAGTACAAAGATGACCCGCGCATGCCGGGCAAAACCCACCGTTAAGCCTACCGCTGGGCTGAAAACTTCAGCCCAGCCCATCGTTTCAGCATATAAATCCAGCTTGTAACTTTTATTTAACCAAAAACCAGTTTTATCCTCTAAGCTTTAAAAAATGTGAAGCATTTCATGGATGCCAATTTCCTGGTATAAAAATTATCCACTTTTTCCCCTTCTTTGCGTCATTTTACAATCCTGTTACAGATTGAAATGTCGCTTTTGCTATGTCTAATATGGCCTTTCGTTCGCTATACATATTAGAAAAGACTATGACCAGCACAACACTCGACAACGACCAGGCAACCGCTCCGGTTAACTCGCGTAACAAAGTCGTCGTGGCTTCGCTTATCGGCACCGCCATTGAGTTTTTCGACTTCTATATTTACGCCACTGCGGCGGTGATCGTCTTCCCGCACATCTTCTTCCCGCAGGGCGATCCGACGGCGGCCACGCTGCAATCGCTGGCCACGTTCGCCATTGCCTTCGTCGCACGCCCTATCGGTTCCGCGCTATTTGGCCACTTCGGCGACCGCGTTGGCCGTAAGGTGACGCTGGTTGCTTCACTGCTTACCATGGGGATCTCCACCGTGGTGATCGGCCTGCTGCCGAGTTACGAATCCATTGGCATTCTGGCGCCGATGCTGCTGGCGCTGGCGCGCTTTGGCCAGGGTCTGGGGCTTGGCGGCGAATGGGGCGGCGCGGCGCTGCTGGCGACCGAGAACGCCCCGCCGCGTAA
>NZ_LXEU01000009.1 GCF_001654985.1 Kluyvera georgiana ATCC 51603 | reverse complement strand
GAGAACGCCCCGCCGCGTAAGCGTGCGCTGTACGGCTCGTTCCCGCAGTTGGGCGCGCCGATTGGCTTCTTCTTTGCGAACGGCACTTTCCTGCTGCTCTCCTGGCTGCTGACCGACGAGCAGTTCATGACCTGGGGCTGGCGCGTGCCGTTTATCTTCTCGGCAGTGCTGGTGATCATTGGCTTGTACGTTCGCGTGTCGCTGCATGAAACGCCGGTATTCGCCAAAGTGGCCGCCGCGAAGAAACAGGTCAAAGTGCCGATGGGCACGCTGCTCAGCAAACACGTGCGCGTGACGGTACTCGGTACCTTTATCATGCTGGCAACCTATACGCTGTTCTACATCATGACCGTCTACTCGATGACCTACAGCACCGCCGCCGTGCCACACGGTCTGGGTTTGCCGCGTAACGAAGTGCTGTGGATGCTGATGCTTGCGGTGATTGGCTTTGGCGTAATGGTGCCAATCGCGGGCCTGCTGGCGGACCGTTTTGGTCGCCGCCCAAGCATGATCGTCATTACCAGCCTGATTATTATTTTCGCGCTGTTCTTCTTCCAGCCGCTACTGGGCTCCGGGAACCCGGCGCTGATTATGCTGTATCTGCTGGTCGGCCTGAGCCTGATGGGGCTAACCTTTGGCCCAATGGGGGCGCTGCTGCCGGAGCTGTTCCCGACGGAAGTCCGCTATACCGGAGCCTCCTTCTCCTACAACGTGTCGTCGATTCTGGGCGCGTCGGTCGCGCCGTATATCGCAGCATGGCTGCAGTCGAACTACGGGCTGGCCGCCGTTGGCATCTATCTGGCTTGTATGGCGGCGCTCACGCTGATTGCGCTGCTGTTAACCCATGAGACACGCCATCAGTCACTGTAGCGTATTTGCCGGATGGCGGCGCTCAAGCGCCTTATCCGGCCTACATCCTGCTGTTAACCCATGAGACACGCCATTAGTCACTGTCATGGATTTGCCGGATAGTGGCGCAACAGCGCCCTATCCGGCCTGCTCCTTCTTACTTCTTCATCTGGGTCAGAATCGTTCGGCACTGGTTTGCCTCGCCTTCGGAGGGGGAAATCAGCGCCAGCAGCGCGGCGGCCGGCGTGACCAGCGTCGCCAGCGCGGCGGCGACTGCGCCGCGGGCGATAAGCGGCCCCGCCTTCACTCCGGCCTGCGGATTCTTGAAGGTACCGCGCACGTACAGCGGCGAGCGCAGGGTAATAATGCGTATGCCTTTGCTTTCCGGGTCGATCGTTAAATCCAGCTGCTCAGAGGCAAAGCTCGCCGTGCCGCTAATGCTGATCAGCGCGTTTTCGGTATCAAAGGCGAAAATCTGCGGGCGCGCCACGCCGTTAACGATATCAAGATTAGCCGCCGCACAGTTCACCCGCACTTCATCGTCGCCAAAAATCTGCCCGACAATAAAGTTACCGACGTTCAGCCCCACAATCTCCATCAGGTTACGGCTGATTAAACCGTCGTTCATCAGCAGCTTCAGATTGCCGTTGCTGTTGCCGAGCAACGCCGCCACGGAGTTACCGGTACCCCGGATCTCGGCGTCGCCACTCATCTCGCCGAGCGTTTTCTGCATCAGTTCAACGTCCGGCATCAGCGCTTTTAGCTTCAGACGGCGGGCCTGAATATCCGCCCGCCCCTGCATCGGCTTTTTGTCCCCTTCCAGATGAATGTTGGCGTTGACGCTACCGCCCGCCAGGCCAAGCTTCAGCGGCTGCAGACGCAGGTCGGCATTTTTCAGCACGATGTGAGTCGAGAGATCGCTAATCGGCAGGCTGCTGCCGTGCTCAATACGCCGCCCCTTAAAGCGGACGTCGGCATCCATCACGTTCCATTTATCGGTTTCAAAGCGGTCATACGGCAGCACTTTGTCGGCTGGCTGAATGCTTTTCTCGCCCTTTTTCTGCTCTGCACGCTTCGACTGTTCTGCTCCTTTGCCAGAATCGACGCCAATCAGCGGGCCTAAATCCGCCAGCCGCAGCTGGCGCGACTCCAGATCGCCCTCCAGCTTCGGACGCGGCTTACCGGTGGTGTAACTAAGCGAACCGTGAATATCGCTGTCGCCAATCCGTCCGTTAAAGCCGCGGTAGTCAAAGACCGATGACTTTTCAGTATCAATTTTCGCCACCAGCCGACCGTCGGTCTCAAACGGCGGCGTATCGGGCAGCAGCACGCCGGTCAGGTCATACAGATCCGCCAGCGAATCGCCGGAGAATTTCAGCTGCAGGTCGACGCCGCCCATCTTCATCGGGTCGTTCACCACCCCGGCAAACGCTACCCGGGTATTCCCGGAGCGGAAATCGGCCTGCACCGGAAACGAGGCATCCGCGCCGCGCAACGCCAGCATGCCGCCAATTTTCCCCGTGCCGCTCAGCGGTTCGCCGTTATAGCGCCCTTTCGCCTTCAGACCAAAAACGTAATCTTCAACGCTGGATTTTTCGTTTTTACCTTTATCGCCCGTCACCTCACTAAACGGCAGCGGCTTGCCCAGCGGATCGACGAGGATCTCAATGTCCGCCTTGCTAACCTTGTCATCAATCGCAATCCGCCCCTGGTCGAAGAGAATATTGTCGAGGCGGAAAGACCAACTGGAGGGCTGTGCGTTAGGGTCTGGCTGTTTGTCCCCGGCGAGATTAAAGGTCCAGTTATTGTTTTTTTCTGACAGTCGAACCAGCCGCGCATCGGGTTTTACCAGTTTAACCCACGGTAGCCAGACGGTTTTGGTCAGCAGCGCCAGCGGCGCGAGCGTGGCTTCCACGCGGGGGAGATGGACCATCGTGTTACCGGGAATATCCGGCGGATTGCCGAGCGTAATATCTTCCGCATGGACGTGCGGCCACGGCACCCAGCTTCGCCAGCCGGTTTCCTGCTTCTGGCGCTCCCACACCACGCCTAAATCACCGTGGATAGCGAACGGACGGTTAAGTTCTGTAGAGACTTTCTGGTTGATGGTCGGTTTGAGTCGGTTCCAGTCAAAGGTCGCTATCACCACGATGAGTACGACGATCAACAACAAGAAAGTCCCTGCTACTCCGGCGGTAATTTTGCCTGCTCTGGTCATATTCTGCTTCCTCGCTTCTTCCCTTGCCTGTCCTAAAGATAGACCAGACAGATGGATTTACCGGAAACAGCCTGATTCAGAGGGACAAAAATACCTCTTCAAGATGGGCAAAGGGTATTGGACGAGAAAGAAAATAGCCCTGCGCCGCATGCGCTGGCGACTGCTGCACTTCACGCCACTCTTCCAGCGTCTCAACGCCTTCCACGATCACCCCTTCACAGTAGCGGTTCATCAGCTCCAGAAGCAGGATGAAGAGCTTACGGCCTTCCGGAGTTTTGCGCAGCATTATGAACAGGTCGCGCGCCACCTTGATGTAGTCATAGCGCACTTCGTTCAGCGCCGAGAAGTTGGCCATCCCGGTACCAAAATCATCCAGCCACAGCGGGCCGAATTCACACAGCGAGGCCACCGAAGAGTCCTGCGGCAGCGGCATATGTTCTACCAGTTCGAAGCGCAGCCACGGCAGCGTTTCAATCATCGTTCTCAATATCCGGTCCTGGCGCATTTCCAGCAGCGTAGGCGCATCGACGTTAACCGACGCCAGCACCTTATTCTGTTCAAAAAATTGTTTCTTTTTTGCCAGCATCGCCACCTGTTCTTTGATGACGTGGATCCGCTGGCCGATAGAGACTGCGGCGAAGTAACGATCCGGGGCAATACGTTTTTGCGGTTGAGAGGGATGGGTCACTATCGTTAGCACTTCGATCGCCATCAGGCGGCCTTGCGTGGTGTAGATAGGCTGGTAGGTATAGACGCGCTCACACTCTTGCCAATAACGCAGCTGCTGTAGGCTTTCTAGCTCCGTATCAGGAACTCTCGCCCGCTGGCTCACCTGCTTTAACGTCATTTAAGCTTCCTGTGAATAGAGGGTCTGAGGGTCTGGTGTTAAGGTTATCGGCGTAGCCATTGAGAACTTTATGTCCAACGTGGGCATTTTATTTTTCCGTATTGACGACAAATACGTCGTAACACGCGCTAGCTCAAAAAAAATAATGGAACGTTGTTTTAATATAGTTGACCATCGATTAGCCACAGCGCACACTACGAAAAATTTACCGAATCAGGTTGATGACTATGTCCAAAAAAATTGCCGTGATTGGCGAATGCATGATTGAACTGTCCGAGAAGGGCGCACAAGTTAACCGCGGCTTTGGCGGCGACACCTTAAATACGTCCGTCTATATCGCGCGTCAGGTCTCCCCTGCAGAACTCAGCGTCAACTACGTGACCGCGCTGGGTACCGACACCTTCAGCCAGCAGATGATGGACGCCTGGCAGGCAGAGAATGTCAAAACCGACCTGATTCAACGCATGAGCGACCGTATGCCGGGCCTGTACTACATCGAAACCGATGACACCGGCGAGCGTACCTTCTACTACTGGCGTAACGAAGCCGCCGCTAAATTCTGGCTGGAGAGCGAGCAGTCCGCCGCTATCTGCGAACAGCTGGCGAGCTTTGACTACCTCTATCTGAGCGGTATCAGCCTGGCGATTTTAAGCCCGGCCAGCCGCGAGAAACTGCTGGCGCTGCTGAAGCAGTGTCGCGCGAACGGCGGTAAGGTCATTTTTGACAACAACTATCGTCCGCGCCTGTGGGCCAGCAAAGAAGAGACGCAGCAGGTTTACCAGCAGATGCTGCAATGCACCGATATCGCCTTCCTGACCCTCGACGACGAAGACGCGCTGTGGGGCGAGAAGCCGGTTGAAGAAGTCATTGCCCGTACTCAGGCCGCTGGCGTGAGCGAAGTGGTGGTGAAACGCGGCGCAGACTCCTGCCTGGTAGCCATCGCAGGTGAAGCACTGGTTGACGTGCCGGCGGTTAAACTGCCGAAAGAGAAAGTGGTTGATACCACCGCCGCTGGCGACTCTTTCAGCGCGGGCTACCTGTCCGTGCGCCTGACCGGCGGCGATGCGGCGGCAGCGGCGAAACGCGGCCACCTGACGGCGAGCACCGTGATTCAGCATCGTGGGGCGATTATTCCGCGCGAGGCCATGCCGGCGTAAGGCAGCAGAGACAAAAAAACCTCTTCCGGTTGGGAGAGGTTTTTTTTCGTCTGGAGGCTGGGAGCGGAGTTTTCCCCTCACCCCGGCCCTCTCCCCAAAGGGGCGAGGGGGAAAGGCAGACGTCAACATTTGCACGCTCGGCCCACTCTCCCCAAAGAGGCGAGGGAGAAAGGCGGGCATCAGCATTTGCACGATCGGTCCCCTCTCCCCATTGGGGAGAGGGTTAGGGTGAGGGGGCTCGCACCGGGCAAATCACTGCGCCGGTGGAATATCCGTCACATCCTGATGACTGTCATCCACTGCCGCTGCTTCTGGCTTCGACGCCAACATGATCTTACTCCATGTATCCTGGAGATCCTTCATGTTGAACTCGGGCTCGCCGGTTGGCTGCTGTAAAATCAGCGCCATATCCTGCGACAGCTGCTGGCGCAGATCCTGATTCAGCATTTCCACCGTCAGCGAATCGAGGAAGCTCTGACGTAATTTCTGGTACTGCTCTGGCGCAATATCCACCACCTGATTTTGCAGCGAACGCATACGCTGGCTAATCAGCACGTCGGTATCCATGCGCGCGTAGGTCGCAAACAGCTTTTGCAGCTCCAGCTTTTTCTGCGCGACCAGCGCATCGAACTCATCCTGCGGTAGCCCATTATCACGAACGTTAGCCAACTCTCGCGCCACCAGCCCCAGATTGCTCTCCAGCTTTTCACCCGGCGAATCAAGATTGATGCCGCACTGCGCACGCAGGTACAGTACCCGGCAGTCGAAGCCCAGCCCGATATCTTTGGTGTTGGTTCGGCTCAGCTTCTGCTGAACATGCCAGAACAGCGCCTCGCGGGAGAGATCGGCGCGCCAGTAGCGCAGCAGCGCTGCCGACTCACGGATAGGCGTCCACGGCGCGTCCCACATGATGGATAAACGATCCTGACGGACCGCGTTGGTCATAATGCTGACCGCCTCCGGGCGCAGCGGCGACAGCGTCGGCAGCGCTGCCGGCATCTCACGTTTGCCCTTCAGTTCGCCAAACGCTTTACTAATCTGTTCAATCGTTGCACGACTGTCGACGTTGCCTACCACAATCAGCGTCATCGCGTCCGGGGTGTACCATTTCTGATAGAACTCGGCGACCTGTTTAGCGTCTACCGGCATTTTCAGCGGTTCCGCCGGGTCGTGGCCCAGCATCGTCGACCCCTTAAGACGATAGCGCCACCAGCCTTCTTTGGTATCCTGCGGCCAGGTCGCGACCATATCCTGCACGCCTAGCGCGTAATTGACGCTTTCCTGGGTGATGTTCGGTTTGCCCAACGAGCTGGCCAGCCAGTTCAGCGCCTCTTTTTGCAGATCGCTACGGTTGTTCGGCAGACTCAGGTTAAAACGGGTGTAATCATACGAGACGACCGCGGGAGGCTGCGGGCGCTTTGGGTCAATACCCTGCTGCCACATCGAGCGCGCCTGCATGGTTGGCAGACTGCCGCTTTGGGTCAGCGCGATACGAGGAATAAGGTGGCTGAAGCCGGTCTGCTGAGCGCTTTCATTCAGCGAACCAATATCAATAGAGAGCCGGATTTCTACACGGTCACTCGGGCGCTGCGGCGTGGCAAGTACCTGCCACTGGAAGCCATTAGACAGCGTACCTTGTTGCCAGGCCGGGTCCGGCTGGAGCGCTTCTGCCTGCACATAGCTGGCCGCTGCCATCATCAGCAAACCACCGGCTAAAAGTCGAATTGTTGTGCCCTGCATGTGAACCCCTGATGAACGTTCCTGGTTACAAAGACAACCGCCATCGGGCGATCGCCTAAAATAATGAAGTAAATACGTCAGTTAGACCACACGATCGCAAAAACGTCACATGGCTCGGAAAAATAAAATGCACGACAGCCATAGGCTAGCATAGCCCATTCATGACGCCGCCTAATTATGCGCAGGAGCCCGCACTCCAGCAAGGGAGTACGGGCGTAAGTGGGAGGATTAAGAGGATAATTCGTGCGGTTTTTTCGCAGTCGGACGGTTATTGAGCACGTCGTCCAACTGTTGAGCGTCCAGCTGTTTCACGCGTTTCGCGACCACGATAGTCGCCACGCCGTTACCAATCAGGTTGGTCAGCGCGCGCGCTTCGGACATAAAGCGGTCAATACCCAGAATTAAAGCCAGACCGGCAACCGGTAAATGGCCCACCGCAGAGATAGTCGCCGCCAGCACGATAAATCCACTGCCGGTCACTCCCGCCGCCCCTTTCGAGGAGAGCAGCAGCACCACCAGCAACGTCACCTGATGGAAGATATCCATATGGCTGTTGGTCGCCTGGGCGATAAACACCGCCGCCATCGTCAGGTAAATCGAGGTGCCGTCGAGGTTAAATGAGTAACCGGTAGGAATAACCAGACCCACCACCGATTTACGGCACCCCAGTTTCTCCATTTTATCGAGCATACGCGGCAGCGCGGACTCCGACGAAGAGGTGCCCAGCACAATCAGCAGTTCTTCTTTGATATAGCGGATAAATTTGAAAATGCTGAAACCGGTCGCGCGGGCGATAGAACCCAGCACCACCACCACGAACAGAATACAGGTGATGTAGAAGCAAATGATAAGCTGCCCCAGCTGCACCAGCGTCCCCACGCCGTATTTACCGATGGTGAAGGCCATGGCGCCGAAAGCACCGATAGGCGCGAGGCGCATAATCATGTTGATGATACCGAAGATGACCTGCGAGAAGCTTTCAATAACGTTGAAAATCAGCTGGCCCTTGTTACCCAGACGGTGCAGCGCAAAGCCAAACATCACCGCAAACAGCAGCACCTGCAGGATGTTACCGCTGGCAAAGGCACCGATCACGCTCGATGGAATGATATCCATCAGGAAAGGGATAATCCCTTGATCTTTCGCCTGTTCCGCGTACATGGCGACCGCTTTGGCATCCAGCGTCGCCGGGTCAACGTTCATCCCGGCGCCGGGTTGAACCACGTTCACAATGATCAGGCCGATAATCAGGGCGAGAGTACTGACCACTTCAAAGTACAGCAACGCCACTGCGCCAGTGCGGCCAACCGCTTTCATGCTTTCCATGCCAGCGATCCCTGTTACTACGGTACAAAAGATAACCGGCGCGATAATCATTTTAATCAGTTTGACGAAGGCATCGCCGAGCGGTTTCATTTGTGCGCCCAATTCCGGGTAATAGTGACCGAGCAACACGCCGATCACTATCGCCGTTAACACCTGGAAATAGAGGCTTTTGAAGAAAGAGGTTTTCATAGGATGTCCTTAAGCTATAGCCACAGGAAAAGTAGGGTTTATTTTCACCTGTGAGCACAAAATAACATCCAAGAAACATAATCGAAATATTTGTACGTTGATTTGATATTTAATTGTTAAATCTTTGAGCTGACACGCACAATCGCTATGTTCTGTCACTCGGTAGCAGCGATTTCTCCTGGCCGAGATAATCCTGCTCGAACACCTCCGATGGCACCGCACGGGCGAAGAGAAAACCCTGCAACACATCGACGTTCGACGCGCGTAGCCATTCATATTGTTGTTGATTTTCAACGCCTTCAGCCACGACCTTCAGATTGAGACTGCGCCCAAGCTGAATAATGGCCGATACCATGCTGGCGTCTTCTGGCAAGGTGTCGATAAAGATTTTATCAATCTTCAGGATGTCGACCGGTACGGACTTCATATGTTGCAACTGGCGCAGCCCGGCATAGCCCATGCCGAAGTCATCCAGCGCGATACGCACCCCGGCGTTCCGCAGCGGACGCAGGATCGCCACGGCAGCTTTCGGGTCGTCGATACGGCGGCTTTCGGTCACTTCCAGCACCAGCGTGCCGGGCGCAATGCGGTAGCGGTTAAGCAGTTCCAGCATGTCGGAGACCATATCGTGGTGTAGCAGCTGCAACGCAGAGATATTTACCGACAGCGGCAGCATAATGCCGCGCGACTGCCACACCGCCAGCTGACGGCAGGCTTCTTCCAGCACCCAATGGCCGACGGTGACCATCAGGCCACAGGACTCGATACTGTCGATCAAATCGTTAGGTAACGCCCAGCTACCGTCCGGCTGGCGCTGGCGTAGCAGCACCTCGGCGCTACACACCTTACCGGTGGCGGTATCCACCTGCGGCTGAAGCCAGATGGAAAACTGTTGCGTATCGAGCGCCGTCAGAATATCGCTCTCTTCAGTCAGCCGTTTCTGCGCCTTGATCATCTGCTCAGGGTCGAAGAACTCAATCTGGTTTTTGCCCTTACGACGTGCGGTAAAGGCAGCAGAGAGTGAACGTCGGTAGAGCTGCTCCGCCGTCAGCTCTTCGTTGGACATGGCGATGCCGATGCTGGCGCTCGGGCGCAGTTGGATGCCCTGCAACGGTAAACGCTCATTCATAATAGTAAGTACTTGCTGACTTAATGTAATGGCGTGCCACGGTTCTTTGACACCGTAAGCCAGAATAGCGAAGTCATAGCCGCTGACCTGCGCCAGTACCATACGCGGCGAGATCACCTGCTTAATTTTCTCGGCTAACGTCAGCAGCAGCATTTCACGCTGCGCCTCTTTCAGCACCCCTGCGGTGTCCTGCAGGGTTTCGCAGGCAATCGCCAACAGCGCTACCGGCGTTTTGCGCGCCAGACTTTGCTCCAGCAACCCTAGCAAGAACGCTTTGTTTGGCAGGTCAGAAACCGGGAAACGCGTTGATTGACTGCTGAGTTCATCGTACTGGCGTAATAAGGCCTGCTGGTTACGGTTATAGCTGCGAACCAGCGTGCCGATTTCATCATCGTGGTGCAGGCGCGGCAGCGCCAGCTGATGCCCGATGCGGTCTGCACCCGGTAGATCGTGAATCTCATAGGCGATGCTGCGCAGCGGCCTGACAATCAGCCGGTTAATACACCACGTGAGGGCAACGGTCAGTATCAGCACCAAAAGAAAGTAAGCGGTCACTATCGTTGCCAGCGCGCTCATCACGAACTTATACATGCGCCAGGAGTCGGCCTGAAGCACCAGATAGGCCAACGGCTGCGGGTTTGCCGGACGTTCAAGCGAATAGAGCGGCAGCGATATCTGCACCGGCAGCTCGAAAATACGGGTGATGTTCACCGGAACGGGGCGTTCCGGGATAAAGCTCATGCGCAGCGCCTGAAACTGATTTGGCAGCACCACATCTGCACGGCTAACAATGCCCGATGGCTGAATACGTCCAAGAATGGACTCCGCTTCCGGGATATCCGCTTTGAGGATGGCGGCAGAAAGGGGTTGACGTACAGAGCGCGCGATACTCTCTAATTGTGCAGCCGTGTTATAGCGATCCTGCTGCACGAAATGGAACAGCAAAATAAAGCAAAAGATGAACAAAAACAACATGGTAACAACAGCAACCATTGCCATTTGTTTTATAGTAAGTGAACGGCTGACGCGCAAAAGAGCTCTCCACAGATACGAACGTATTGCTCAGGCATTGAGAATAACGAGGCTGGCGACAAAGTCAAAACGGACTCTGGCGCGATAATTATAACCCGGCATCAAGCCGGGTTATATAAGACGAATACCTATAACAGGATAGATGAAGTTACCAGTCGGCGTACGGCACCAGCGGCTGCGGCGGCATGTCGAGGTCGCCCTGCCACCCGGCGGCGGAATAACGCAGGTACAACAGCGCGTGGCTTGGGGTGTAATCTTTCGCCTGCTGAATATCAACGCCAGCACCGATAAACCAGTTGGATGTGACCCGGCGTTCGACGATGGCTCGCGCGGTGTAGCCGAAGCCCTGGCTGCTACCGCCGCCGTTGCTATCCTCGCTCGCGTCCTGTTTCCATTGCGACGGAATCAGGTTCATCAGCGGGTAACGTGGCTCGGTTTTCGTACGCGAATGCGACCAGGAGACAGAGCCCCCCAGCTCCCACGACCAGTTTTCCGTGCGTTGACGCCAGTTCACCGGCACGGCGAAGGAAACGTACTCCTGCGGGCTGTAATAGCCGCCCTGACCTAGCGTATAGCCGCTCAAATCCTTCTGGTAATGCCAGATCATGTTGTTCAGCCCGACGGTCACCCGGCGGTTGTTCTCGTTGATGACCTTGTAGTAGTAGCCGGTCATCCAACGCACGCGCCAGTTATCAGCGACGTTTTTGCCGGTCAGCTGATCGCCGCTCAACGAGGCCCATACGCCGTTGGCTTCACCTTTGTCGTAACTCAGGCTCAGGCCACCGCCGTTGGCGCGTACACCGCCCCAGGTCGTACCGGGATGTGCGCCGCTGCTGTTGTCTTTCTGTCCGCCGAACGCCAGCAGCGAGCTGGAAATAGGCCGACGGTGTGCGTTGAGCGTGTAGCCCAACGGGCCGAGGTCGTTGCTGTAGCTCAGGCTACCGACCACATCAACAACGTTAAAGCCAATCGGCGTGGTACCGATATCGGCGTTCCAGGTATCGTTCTTCCAGCCCACGGCCACGCTAGCACCGCTATCGCTCTGATTCGCCGAGCCATGACAACGGGCTAAATCACAGGTTCCCCACTGCTCTTTATGGTAGCCATTTTTGTCGGTGGAGAAACTCCCGACATCCATATTGACCAGATCGGAACGGAAGAACATCCGCCCATCGGCGAGCGGCGCATCCACCTGCAGCATGGTGGTGTGCGCTTTCAGATCCGAATAGCCACCCGTACCGTTCGAGCCCCAGAAATCATGCTCCAGCGTGACGTTCAAATCTTGCTGACGATAGAGGTCGGCGGCATCGCTGCGCACGCCGCGCTTGAGCCAATCATCTTTTTCATCGTTGCGCGTCAGGCGGGTAAAGGTGCCATTATCCTGCGACCGCGCCGGGGTAATCTGCGCCGCCACCATGGCATCTTTGTAGGTTTCCAGCGCCTGCTGCGGGTTACCGTCCTGCGCCTGATAACGCGCCGCGTCACGCAGCACCATCGCGCTTTCCATTGACGGCGGCTGCGCTTTCGCTTGCGGCACCAGAGCTGTCAACATCTTCTGAGCCGTATCCGTCTCGCCCAGCTGCGCGCTGACCAACGCAATACGGCGCTGGGTACTGAGCGAACGTTCACCCTCTGTCGGCAGTTCAGCCAACTGCTGGCGCGCCGCCAACGCGTTGCCGTCAGCAGCATAGACCTCCGCGAGCCCCAGGTGGGCATCCTCATCATGAGGGTCTTTCGCCAACACCGCGTTGTATTCGGCCAACGCAGCGGCGCTATCACCCCGCTGCTGCGCCCAATCGGCAAGCGTTGAATGAATACGCGCAGACTCCGGCTGCTGTTTCAGCAATGCAATGGCCTGCGGCTCTTGTCCTGCGTCGCGCAGACGGTTTGCCTGGGCGATCAGCTGGTCGCTACGCAGACGCTGGTCCAGCTCGCGAATGTTGTCAGTCCACTGCGATGACGGCAGTGCGGCCAGATGCGTCAGCGCCGCCTGGTCCTGACCGTTACCGGAGAGATACAGCCCGTAGGCGTACACCTGCTCGGCGTCGGTCGGTTTCTTATGCGCCAGGTTGAGCATCAGACGGTCGGCTTCGCCGCGCTGCCCCGCGCTCACCAGGTCGCGGGAAAGGCGATAGGTGATCCACACATCGTCCGGCGACAGCGCCAGACGCTGGCGCTGAAGCGCCGCTGCCTGCGCCCACTCACCGCGGTTTTCCAGGGCTTCCGCCTGCTGTGAAAGCCGATCGTTGGTCAGGCTACGTTCAATATCATCAATACTGCGGCGTTGGCTGGCCGAGAGGCTGTTAATAAAAGCGGTCGCTTTTTCCGGCGACTCGGCGCGATAGATATTGGCCAGCCCGCGCACCGCGCCGCTGTTGCCACGGTCAAGGCGCAGCGCCTGTTGGTAGTAGCGCGCGGCGGCGGCGCTATCTTTACGCGCTATCGCCACGTCGCCCAGACCTTGTACCGCATAGCTGTCGGTGGCATCCAGCTTACGCGCCTGCTGGTAGAAGCTCTCCGCCTGCGCCAGATTATTGGCTTTCAGCGCCGCGTCGCCTTTGCGGATCAGCGGCCAGTACAGTTCCCAGGTCTGCGGTTTATTCGCCTCAGCTTCGGCCTCTTTCGCCTTCGCAAGGAACACCGGATCCGCCAGCTGTTTTTGCTGCTCGGCCAGCAGCGCACGCGCGCTGTCCGCCGATTCACCGCTGGTGAAAATTAACAGATAACGCTGTAGCGCCTGCACGCTGGAGGGACTGGCTGGCTGGTTTTTAATGGCCTTAAACCAGAGGTCGGCTGCCGGTCCGCGACCGCCCGCCGATTTCGCCATCTGCTCGAGTACCGCAAATGCCGCATCGCGCTGGTTGTCGGCCAGGAGCGTATTCGCCAGCGTCATTTGCAGGCCAACGTTGCCGGGGTTTTTCTGGTTCAGCGATTGCAGTTGTTTGAGCGCTTCGTTGTGGCGGGCGGGCAGTTTCGCCACCGCCGTCCAGTACTCGACGGCATAGTCGCCATCTGGCGGCGGGCCGTTAAACGCTTTTTCATATTCCGCCAGCGCTTCCGGCACGTGACCGGTGGTGGCGAGCAGGCGCGCCTGCTGTAGCGCCTGACGCCCGGCATCGGTATTCAGGCCAATTTCCGCGCGCGAAGCGTTGTACTCCGCGGAATTCGGCGCGACCTGCGCCAGTTTTTTCAGCTGCTGCTGCGCACCCGCGGTATCCCCCTGACGCAGCATGTAGCGCAGGCGAGCCGCCAGCACCTTCGGGTTGTTGGGATTAATCAGCTCCAATCGATACAGCGACTGCTGCACCAGATCCTCACGTTTGCTGGCTTCGCCAAGACGCACCTGGTTGAGCAACTGCTCTTCCGCCGAGGTGTCCGCGAAGACCGGCTGTACCAACGACAGCCCCAGAGAGAGGGGGAGTAAACTTAGTGTGAACTTGCGCATTCCTGGCCCCAGTCAGGTAGTAATTCGCCGCGGGCGCTGAAGCGAAAACGGTGTTGATCCCAGCCCTGACCAAAGAGGGTCAGAACATAACTATAATAAGCATCCGCGCCGGGAAAATGGTCGGTAACACGCTGGCGCTGTACGGCCTGAGGGTCACGATCTTGTAAGAACGGCAGCAGTGCAGCCGAAAAACCGACCGGACCATCACCGGTCACTTTCCCCGTGGCGATCGCCACTTTCTCCGGGGGAAGGCCCTGCCGGGCGGTCTGCGCCGCCATTGGGTTAAAGCGTTTAAGCAGATGCGCTTTTTGCGGGTCTGCGTCGTTCATCATTCCCACCCACAAATAGACGCGAATCGCATCATAACCGCCGACCGTATTCGCTTCTTTTAGCTGCCAGCCCTTCGCTTTTTCGTAGCTCACCCAGTCCGGCGAAAAGCCTTTCGGGGCAGTGTCGAGCAACAGTTTGAGGTTGGTATCGCGCAGCGTGGTCCACGGTGCGCCGAAGCGGCTGAAATACTGCGCCACCTGCGGAGGGAAATAGCTGGGGTTAAAACGCCAGCGCGTCTCTTCGGCAAAACCGACGCGACCCGGCAGGAGCATCAACCCCAGGCCCGGTACGTTCGCCACTTCATCGTCGGCAATCTTCGCCAGCATCGCTTTGCCGGTAGCGGTATAGTCGTCGTTTTTCCACAGTCGACCGGCCTCCAGCAAGGCCCAGGCAATCCAGATATCGGAGTCAGAGGCGGAATTACTGTCCAGTACCGTCCACGCGTCTTCGCTCTTTTTACCCCATAACCAGGCCGGAAGATGCTCGCGCAGCGAGCCCTGCGCCAGATTGTTCTGCGTCCAGTTAAACAGAGTGGCGAACATCTGACGATCGTTGGCCGCGAGGGCAAAGAACAATCCGTAGCTTTGCCCCTCTGAGGTAGTGATTTTGCGAGAGTCACTGGGATCGATCACGCGCCCTTCTGCGCTCACGTAATCCTTTTTAAACTGCTCCCAGGCCGGCCAGTCACAGGCAGCCTGTACCTGGCCGCCAAGGGCGCACAGCAGAACGATCCAGCTCAGTATCTTCATCGCGGCTTACTCGTCTTCCGGATCCAGACGACGACGGCTGAGGATACGCAGCAGACGCCACAGAACCCAGGCCAGCAGCACGATGCTGATCGCCGCAAAGATAGCCAGCAGCACCGGATGGTTGGAGAGCGCAAACCAAACGCGTTCAAACCACGGCAGATGGCCGACGTAGTAGATGTCCCCCACGCGCAGGCTGCTGACGCCAGATTCACGAATTACCGATACCGAACCAAACATCGCCGCGCGTTTACCGCTGTCGTTCAGCGCGCCATTCAGCAAGTTATAGCCGCTGGCGCTGTCGGCCAGCAGCGCGATCACGCTGCGCTGTTGGTAATACGGTGATTCAAAGCCGACGATCGCCGCCATTGGGCCATCGGATGTGATGCCCGTCTGCACGCTCGGCTGACGGTCATCTTCATCCAGATAGATGCTCGGCAGATCGTTGTGACGCACCGGCGTTTTCACCCAGCTTTGGGCCGCATTGACCAGCAGGTCGATATGCTTATCGTCCTTGAGCTGCTGCGGAATCGAACCAATCAGCAGCAGATCGGCATCTTTACTCTTAATCTGGCTACCATCATCGATAATGGTCATGCTGGTGCCCGCCAGACCGGTTTGCCCACCCACGACGCCCACGGTGTTCAACAAGGTGCTAACCTGTGCTTCAGACGGCGTCTTCGGCATCACAATCACCGTATCGGACAGGTCCGCCATGCGGGTAAACGGGAAGCCCGCGTTGGCAAAGGTGCGCAAATCCGGCATCGGCAGGAAGTGGTAGTAGTGCGAGAAGTCGATGGTTGAATCGTCGCCAATCACCACGTGGTTCTGTACCGGCTGGAAGGTGACGCAGTTATCAATCGAGCCGCCCGGCATTGGATTCATATACTGGAAGTCAAAGCGCAGCTGGTTCATCGCCCCCAGACGCAGCGCCGGGATGCTAATGTCATTCTTGCCATCCAGCAGGCCCTGCAGCACCGGCAGGCGCAGCATCAGCTTGTTAACGTCCTGAGTACTCTCCAGATTAAATGACTGCAGGAACTGGTTGTTGAGGCTGATGTCCATGCGCGAGCTGTCTTTCACCGGCGGCATGGTGTAGCGATATTTCAGGTCCATATCGATGCCGGTGCTGCGCATCAGGTACAGATCCGGCGGCAGATTCAGCGACAGGTTGATGGAGGCAGGCTCCAACCCGGTAGACTGTAGCTGCTGTTCGTAGGTTTTCAGCTCACCGAAGGTGACCGGGCGGTCGGTACGTACCCAGTTCGGCGCATCGTACGGCACGCGTGGCCGCAGCGGCTTCACTTCATCCACGGTGACGCTATCACCACGGAACAGAATGTTGCCCGAGGCAATGCCCTGCGCCGCTTTCAGCAAATCTTTATCGTCACGGCCAAACACCACCAGCAGCTTCATATACGGGTTGCTCGGGTGGTCGATCATTTCGATCGTCGGCGCGTTGACCGCCGGATGCTCGCGCAGGAAGTCCGGACGACGATCGTTGGTGGCAAAGACGATCGCGTTACGCTCCGGCAGCGTGTTAAACAGCACCGGGAAATTCTGACCGCGCCAGCCCGCTTTCGCGCCAAACCACGAGGCGATGATTCCCGCCGCCTGCTGCTGTTGCAGATCTGGCGAGGCGGCAAAGACCATCGGCAGTTCCAGCGTGCGGTTGTCGCGCGTGTCAAAGAACGGCACCGGGAAGTGCGAAAGATCGTTACGCACTTTCAGCGAACGGTAGGTCAAATCCAGGGAGCTGTTACGCGCTACGTCCAACCAGACGGTATTGTTGGCCGGGTTTTCGCACACGTCACGGTAGTGGCCGATAAACTCCAGGCGAACGCGGTTAAAATCGGTGATGTACAGCGGATCGACCGCGATCTGCGCCGTCACTTTTTTACCTAGCTGCTCTTTGGTCACCGGCAGGACGTCCATCAGTTCATCATTCAGATAAACCTTCAACTGCGAGGTGATCGGCAGCAGGGACGGCGACGGGGTGTAGGTCAGATTAAGCTGCGCCTTCGACACCACTTCGTCGCTGCGCATGCCAAACTCCACGCCACCGTCCGGATTCGAACCGCGCAGCACCATGCTGCCCGGCGGTGGCGCAATCTGGGCGAAAGAAAGCTTTACGTCGCGGCTTGGCGCGTCTTCCACGACCACCGGCGCGGCGTCGGGCGTAGGCGCCGTAGCGTCCTGCTGAACGGTGGGCGTCACCGACACCTCTGGCGTCGTTTCTGAATGCGTCGTGAGCGGCAGTAAACTGCCCATGCCCACCGCCACTGCACAAATCCAGGAAAGGTTTCTTTTCATCGCATAATCATCATTATTGTTGAGCCAAAGCCGATAGCGGATGCTCGACCACCGCGTCACGTTCCGGACGGCGCGGTACAAACGAGGCCACCCACGCCACCAACAAGGTGAGCGACCGGAAAATTTCCTTTGCCACCGGCGGCGCAAACTCGGCCAGGTGACGATAACCACGGAATCCTAACTTCAGAATATCGAACAAACTTTCCAGCGGTTTATCTTCCGGGAAGCTGTCCTGCCACAGCGCCCACGTATCCGCGCGCGCAAACGTACACTGTACAAAGTCGATATGCTGTCGCGTGCTCATTGGCAGCAGCTTGAGACCGACTTCGCTGCCCAAAACGCGCACCACCTGGGTCGGGAAGGCATATTCCTGCTGGCCGCGTTTTAGCAACAGGTTCACCTTCTGCTCTTCCAGCACCTGAGCGTCGCCGTTGATACGAATGCCGACGCCGCCGTCGGAGAAGTCGTGGACCGTACAGGAGAACAGGTGACCGTCTTCACGGGAAATCGCCCCCGGCATTTTGATTTCTACACGATGCGAGCGGCGCACCTGCTTGCTCTCGACCGACACGGCAACCGCGCCGCCGAGAATAATCAGGTTATAGAACACCCAAATCAGACTGATCCATACGGTGAGAATTTCGTTCTCCGGGCCGTACATATAGCGCCAGATGCCGAACGCCACGCCAACCAGGTTTAACAGCACAAGGAAGATATACGGTCTTGAGATCACCCAATCGACGTACTCTTCCTCCACCAGCCCGCCCTTGGCGGTCACGTTGAATTTGCCTTTATGCGGGTTAAACAGCGCCACCATGGTCGGCGGCGCGATGTACCAGGCCAGCACCGTTTCATAGATTTCACTCCAGAAGGAGTGGCGATATTTACCCTGAATCTTCGAGTTGGTGAGGCTGGCGTGAATCATGTGCGGCAGCACGAACAGCGCAATCATCAACGCCGGGGCGTAGATGATGTAAGCGTGTAGCAACAGGAAAGCCAGCGGCGCGGTCAGGAAGATCAGCCGCGGCACGCCCGATAAGAAGTGGAACATGGCGTTGAGATAGCAGAGCCGCTGCGGCAACTTCAACCCTTTGCCAAACAGAGGGTTATCAAGGCGGAATATCTGCACCATGCCACGCGCCCAGCGGATACGCTGGCCGATGTGCGCCGACAGGCTTTCCGTCGCCAGCCCCGCCGCCTGCGGCAAACGCATATAGGCTGAGGTGTAGCCGCGACGGTGCAAACGCAGCGAGGTGTGCGCATCTTCGGTTACCGTTTCCACGGCGATACCGCCAATTTCATCCAACGGCTTACGACGGATGACCGCACACGAGCCGCAGAAGAAGGTCGCGTCCCACATGTCGTTGCCATCCTGCACCAGGCCGTAGAACAGCGTGCCTTCGTTCGGTGTTTTACGGAAACGCCCCAGGTTACGTTCAAACGGGTCTGGAGAGAAGAAGTGGTGCGGCGTCTGCATCATCGCCAGCTTTTTATCCTTCAGGAACCAGCCCATGGTCATTTGCAGGAACGAGCGCGTCGGCACGTGGTCGCAGTCGAAGATGGAGACGAACTCGCCTTTCGCCAGCTTCAGCGCGTTGTTGATGTTCCCCGCTTTTGCATGTTCATGCGTTGTACGCGCGACATACTCAACGCCGACGTCTTTCGCAAACTGGCGAAATTCTTCACGGGCGCCGTCATCAAGGATCCACACTTTCACCTTGTCTTTCGGCCAGTCGATACCGAGTGAGGCATAAACGGTATTTTTCACCACGTTCAGATCTTCGTTGTAAGTCGGCACAAAGATATCGACCGTCGGCCATTCGTTCATGTCTTTCGGCAGCGGTACCGGATGACGATTCAGCGGCCAGACCACCTGGAAGTAGCCCAGGACCAGCACTATCCAGGCATAGGTTTCTGCAAACAGCAGAATCAGCCCGCATACCAGGCTGACGGGGTCGTTCCAGTTCAGCGTTGAGGTATAGCGCCACCAGATGTAGCGACAGGATACCGTCAATGACAGGACGATCAGCATCAGCGCGGAGAAACGACCGGGAATACGGCGCACCAGCAGGGCCATGCCCCACAACAGCATCAGAAAAATAAACTGTGAAATCGGGTTAAACGGCTGCGTGATACACACCAGCGCCAGCAGCAGCGATAACACCACGGCAACGCCAAGCACAAACCGCCGCAGTTTTGGGTTCAGGTGCGCCAGCTCTTTTTTGTGGTCGAGATGGCCGGTTTGCGCGTTCACGCCGCCAGGCAGCGATTCTGCCCACTGATTATAACGCTCACGCAGCCGATCGACGCCGGCTAAAGGCCGCCAGGCGACGGCACGTCGGGTTTCCGGCGGCTTGCTGATGATAAGCCACAGCGCCTGCAGCAGGTAACGTAGCGGATCTAACGGTCGAGGACGGGCAAAACGAATATGCGGAAACAGCTCATCCTGACGTGCTTGCAGCGCCTGCCAGCGCGGGTTTTCTAGCGGTAAAAACATCCACGCCAGCCCAACCCACAGGCAGGCCAGCGTCGCGGCGAGCCAGGAAGAGCCGGCACGCCGATAGCCGATATAGCGCGCGCGCAGCTGCGCATACACCGACGGGGCGAATATCCAGCTACTGAGGCGAATCATGTTTCGCGCTCCTCCGCCGGGTGGTGACCGGCATAATGCATCAGGCACCAGTTTGCGAGGGTAATCATCTCTTCCGCGGCCAGCGAGTCATGACGATATTCGCCCAACGGCTGCTTGCTGGCCAGGCTTTCGGCCATCGCCTCATCGCGATGGACCACCACCGGTAACAGATGTCGCTGCGTTTGCAGCCAAATCTGATACAGATCTTCCTGCAGCGGGCTACTCATGCGCAGTCCGTTAAGCAGAATATGGGTATTGGCAGGCAGCGGCTGCTGATGCAAACGAATATGGCAGTTGGCGTCAGGCTTCACGATGGTCAACGTGTAGTGGCAAGCCTCGATAAGGGCAGGCGTCCACGGATAAAAGCCGTGCGGCACGTCGATGAGTATCCACTGATAGCGCCCCTCACGCTCCAGCGTCTGGGCAATTTCGGTGATGATCGACAGCGTGTCGCTGAGTACGGCCACATTCTGTCGATCGCCGGGTTGCAGTTTGCCGAACGGCAGCACGTCGATCTGTGCGGTATAACGGAGCGCGCTATCGCGCCAGTCCTTACCGTCCCGCACCGCGCGCGCCCAGCCGCTTTCACGAGCGATATCATCGTTAAATGACAGGCGCAGCATATTGTCGGGGCTGGCATCGATGACCAACACCGACTCCCCGAGCAGTTGCAATGACCACGCGAGGGCCGCCGTGATTGACGTTGTGCCCACGCCACCGCGCACGCCCTGTAATCCCAGAATAGCCATTCGGCTTCCTTATTTTTGTTCGGCTTTTTGTTCTGCAAACTCTGATAGCAGCGGCCAGCGCTTAAACGCCGCAGCTAATTTTTCACGCTGGGAAATATCAGTGTAATCTATATTGGGTAGAGAGAAAGCTCGGCTCAATGCGAGAAAGTCATTCTGGAAAGTGTAACCGAGTTGCGAATCAACCGATGTCATCGGTTCGTTATCTGGCATTTCTTTACTCCCTCTGAAATCAAAGTACGAATGCGCCACCTCTTTCGAATGGCAACCTTTCCATGAAATTCGTTTATACTCATCATACTTCAGATGGCAATGAGCACATCCACTTCTACTCATTCCAGCCACATAGTTATGCAATTTTCAGGGGATTCACTCACTTATCGCCTGACGATAACTCGAATTATTCAGAGTATACATGCTAAATCTGATGCTATTTAATTTCAATATTAGGTTTATTCTGACGTTGACACTAGTAAACTTATACGCAGGATTTTCGTCGATAAGAGGGACACGATGAACCCCATATTTTCGCTAGGTATTCAGTCGCTGTGGGATGAAGTGAGCCATATGCCCACAGGCGGCGTGTGGTGGATCAATACTGACCGCCACGAGGATGCCGTTAGCCTGCTAAACCAGACGCTTGCCGCGCAGCCAGATTCGGCCAATGTTGCCGTCGTCAGCATGGGTGAAAACCCCAATAACCTCATAGAGTTAAAGGACAACTCAGGTCCAAAAAAAATTGCGCTGTTTGCCATGCAGAATAGCCAGAATGGTCTACACTTTATGCGCCGCGATTTACTCTGCACGCTGGAACCGAAGGATTATTTCGTTATCCTTTTATGTTCGCACAACGCCTGGGAAAATATATCGGGTAAGAAACTTCTCGATTGGGTAAACAAATCTCAACAATGGGCGAAATACTACCATTGTACTCTTTTAGTTCTTAGCCCAGGTAACAATGCCGATGCCTTAACGTCGCTTCTGCTAGGTGAATATCGTTCACTTTCCGGCCTCGCGAGTTTACGTTACCAGGGTGATAGTCAACTGCTGGATATATCTTACTGGGCTAATGAAAAAGGCGTTAGCGCACGTCAACAGCTTTTAATTAAACAAAACGACAACGGCTGGCATTTAGCGCAGGAAGAGGTTGCCAACGTGCAACCCCGCAGTGATGAAAAAGAAGTGCTGAGTAATATCAATATTCTTGAAGGTGCACCACCTCTTTCAGAACACTGGACGTTATTCGAAACTAACGACGCCGTATTTAATGCCGCGCGGACCGCCCAGGCCGCAACGGTCATATTCTCACTCAGCCAGAATAGCCAGGTCGAACAGCTGGCCCGCTATATTCACACCCTGCGTCGCCAGCGCGGAAGCGCATTAAAAATCATCGTTCGCGAGACGACGCCAAGCTTGCGCGCCACCGATGAACGCTTGCTGCTCAGCTGCGGCGCCAACCTGGTGATTTCGGCAAATGCGCCGCTGTCTCGCAGCCTGACGTTGATTGAAAGTGTGCAAACGCAGCAGTTCAATCACCACGTCCCTAAAGATCTCACCACCTTGCTGGCCAATACCGAGCCGTTGAAGCTGAAGGGCTATCAGAAGTGGGATGTATTCTGCGACTCGGTGCAAAAAGTGATGAATAACACCCTGCTCCCCGCAGACAGTAAAGGGGTGATGGTCGCTTTGCGCCCGGCGCCAGGGCTGCGCGTCGAGCAAGCGCTCACGCTATGTCGCCCTCACCGTATGGGCGACATTGTCACTATTGCCGACCAACGTCTGGTGTTGTTCCTGCCGTTCTGCCGGGTCAACGATCTGGACAAAGCGCTGAACCATATTTTTCCGCTACCTACCGGCGATATTTTCTCTAACCGCATGATTTGGTTCGAAGATAAGCAAATTGCCTCCGAACTGTTGATCATGCGTGACGTGAAGCCAGAACTCTGGACCAAACCACTGCAGATGGCGCCAAAACCGACAAACGTGATTAACGCCACTTACGAGGGCAATGGCTGGCGTCGTTATCCCGAACCTCTGCGTTTGTCCGCCGATACCGAAGAGAAATCGTCATGATGTCAATAAGCGATATAATTCAACTTGTTGTACTGTGCGCGTTCATTTTTTTCCCGCTGGGGTATCTGGCGCGCCATCATCAACGCCGGATTGAAAACGCCTTCCGCTTGATGTTTCTTAAACCCCGTTATGTTAAGCCAGTAGGCGTGTTGCGCCGGGATCTGGCCGTCAGGGCAAAATCAAAAAATGACTAATTCGACGCAAAACGCCACCGCGACGCCTTCTTCTTCCTGGCATTACTGGCGAGGCCTATCCGGCTGGAACTTCTATTTCCTGGTCAAATTTGGCCTGCTGTGGGCCGGATATCTGAATTTCCACGCCATGCAGAACCTGGTGTTTATGGCCTTCCTGCTGTTCCCATTGCCTAACAGTCGTCTACACCGCTGGCGGCACTGGATTGCGATACCTATCGGCTTTGCACTGTTCTGGCACGATACCTGGCTGCCGGGACCGGAAAGCATTATGAGCCAGGGCTCGCAAATTGCAGGGTTTAGCGCCGACTACATTTGGGACCTGATCACTCGCTTTATCAACTGGCAGATGGTTGGCGTATTCTTCGTACTGCTGGTCGCCTGGCTGTTCCTGAACCAGTGGATTCGCATTACGGTGTTTGTTGTCATCGCCATGGTATGGATTAACCTGAGCGCGCTGGTTGGCCCCTCCTTTAGCCTGTGGCCAACCGGGCAAAATGCGACGGCGACAACCGCCAACACGGCAGCGCCAACCGCAACAACGGGCACAAGCGCAGCAGCAAGCGGCGATATTCCGGCACAAACTGCCCCGCCAACATCAGATAACCTGAACGCCTGGCTGAACAGCTTCTACGCCTCGGAAAGTAAGCGCGTCACCACTTTCCCAACGGAGCTGCCGGCTGACGCTCAGCCCTTTGATCTACTGGTCATCAACATCTGCTCGCTGGCAAACTCCGATCTCGAAGCCGCCGCGTTGATGCAGCACCCGCTGTGGTCGCATTTTGATATTCGCTTTAGCAACTTCAACTCAGCCACCTCTTACAGCGGCCCGGCGGCGATCCGTCTACTGCGCGCCAGCTGCGGTCAGCCATCCCACACTAGCCTGTATCAGCCTGCGGGTAACCAGTGCTATCTGTTCGACAATCTGTCGAGGCTGGGCTTTAAGCAGAACCTGATGCTCGACCACAACGGTGTTTTCGGCGATTTCCTGAAAGAAGTGCGTGAAAACGGCGGTATGCAGAGTCCGCTGATGGATCAGAGCAAACTGCCGGTCAACCTGCTCTCATTCGACGGTTCGCCGGTCTATGACGACCTCGCCACGCTAAATCGCTGGATGCAGTCTCCGGATATTCCTGCGGGTGGCCGCTCAGCGACCTTCTACAATATTTTGCCTCTGCACGACGGTAACCATTATCCGGGTCAGAGTAAGACTGCGGACTATAAAGCCCGTGGACAGAAGCTGTTTGATCAACTGGACGCCTTCTTTACCGAGCTGGAAAAATCGGGTCGTAAAGTGATGGTAGTTGTTGTGCCTGAGCATGGCGCAGCGCTGCAGGGCGATAAGATGCAGGTTTCCGGTCTGCGCGATATCCCAAGCCCATCAATTACCCACGTTCCGGCAGCCATCAAGTTCTTTGGCATGAAAGCGCCTCACCAGGGGGCGGCGATTGATATCAGCCAGCCGAGCAGCTATCTCGCCATCTCTGAGCTGGTTGCCCGCGCGGTGGACGGCAAGCTGTTCACTGAAGACAGCGTCGATTGGTCCGCACTGACCAGCAACCTGCCGCAGACCGCCGCCGTGTCGGAAAACTCCAACGCGGTGGTCGTGCAATACCAGGGCAAACCGTACGTTCGCCTGAACGGCGGCGCCTGGGTGCCGTATCCGCAATAACGGTTAGTTGAGGCTAACGAAAAAGGCCGCAGAGTTTCCTCTGCGGCCTTTAAGATAGTGCGTACGTTACACGCTCTTTTCTGGATTCTCATCCTGGTCAACGGCAAAGCATGCCACCAGCTGACCACCATAATCTTTAAGCTGCGGCTGAAGCTGCGTACACGGCCCGAAACGTCGACGGCAACGCGCGTTGAAAGCGCAACCCGGCGGCGGATTCAGCGGGCTCGGCAGCTCACCGGTCAGCTTAATACGTTCGCGGCGATCGTCCGGATTCAGACGTGGTGTCGCGGAGAGCAGCGCCTGGGTATACGGATGACGCGGGTTGTTGAAAATCTGGTCTTTGCTCCCTTTCTCCACGCAACGGCCTAAGTACATCACCATCACTTCGTCGGCGATGTGCTCCACCACCGACAGATCGTGGGAGATAAAAACGTAAGACAGCCCCAACTCCTGCTGCAAATCCATCATCAGGTTCAGCACCTGCGCACGTACGGAAACATCGAGCGCGGAGACCGGTTCATCGGCAATCACCACGTCCGGATCCAGCATCAGACCACGGGCGATAGCAATACGCTGGCGCTGACCACCGGAGAACATGTGCGGATAACGATCGTAGTGCTCGGTCTTTAAGCCCACCTTCGCCATCATCGCCAGCGCTTTTTCACGGCGCTGCTCTTTGCTGAGCGAGGTGTTAATCAGCAGCGGCTCTTCCAGAATCTGCCCTACCTTCTTACGCGGGTTCAGTGAACCGTACGGGTTCTGGAACACAATCTGGATTTTCTGCCGACGCAGCTTCTGCGCATGCGGATCGTGCTTGAGCAGATCCTGCCCCTGGTAGTACAGCTCGCCGCCGGTTGGCACTTCAATCATCGTCAACAGGCGACCCAGAGTCGATTTGCCGCAGCCGGACTCGCCCACCACGGCAAGCGTTTTGCCGCGCTCGAGAGTAAAGGAAACGCCGTCCAGCGCCTTCACCAGGCGCTCAGGGGCAAACATCCCCTTCTTCACCGGGTAGTGTTTTTTCAGGTCAATTGCCTGCAGCAGCGGCTGCTGCGAGGTGGCCTCGTGCGTACTCATAGTGTAGGCCTCCCGGCATCATCGAGTGGGTAGTGACATTTCGACTGGCGAGCACCGTCAACGGTATTCAGCTCAGGCTCTACGCTGCGGCATTTATCCGTCGCATAGGGGCAACGCGGGTTCAGCAGACAGCCGTTCGGGCGGTCGTATTTACCCGGCACGACTCCCGGCAGCGAAGCCAGACGCGCTTTATCCTGAGCAAATTCGGGTAACGCGCGCAGCAGCGCCTGGGTATAGGGATGGCGCGGCGCGCGGAAAATTTCGCTGGCCGCCCCCGTCTCCACCACCTGACCGGCGTACATCACGATGATTTTGTGCGCGGCTTCAGCGACGAGCGCAAGATCGTGAGTAATCAGGATCAGCGCCATATTCTCTTGCTGCTGTAATTCCAGCAGCAGCTCGATAATCTGCGCCTGAATGGTTACATCCAGCGCGGTGGTCGGTTCATCGGCAATCAGCAGCTTAGGACGGCAGGCGATCGCCATGGCGATCATCACGCGCTGACTCATCCCACCGGAAAGCTGGTGCGGATACACGTCCAGACGTGATGCCGGATCTGGAATTCCCACCTGGTTTAGCAGATCGATTGCCCGCTGACGGCGCGTCTGCTTGTTGCCGCCCTGGTGCACTTTAATCGCTTCCATTATCTGGAAGCCAACGGTGTAGCACGGGTTAAGGCTGGTCATCGGATCCTGGAAGATCATCGCCACTTCGGCGCCCACCAGGTTGCGACGCTCCCTCTCGGAGATGCGCTTGAGATCCTGACCGTTGAACTGCAGACTTTCGGCCATCACGCGCCCGGGATAGTCAATCAGCCCCATAATCGCCAGCGAGCTAACGGATTTGCCCGAGCCGGATTCGCCGACGATGCCGACAACCTCGCCCTGATTTACGCTGTAGCTCACGCGGTCTACGGCTTTGAACGGTGTGCCTTCGTCGCCGAAGTGCACCGATAATTTATCTACATTTAATAACGCCATCTCGAACCTCTTACTGCTTCAGTTTGGGATCGAGCGCGTCACGCAGACCGTCACCCATCAGGTTAAATGCCAGCACCGTCAGCAGGATCGCCAGCCCCGGGAAGGTCACCACCCACCAGGCGCTTTGGGCAAACTGCAGAACGTCAGAGAGCATGGTGCCCCATTCCGGCGTAGGCGGCTGTGCGCCCATCCCCAGGAAACCGAGGGCAGCCATATCGAGAATGGCGTTAGAGAAACCGAGCGAAGCCTGAACAATCAGCGGCGCAAGGCAGTTTGGGAAAATATTGACGAACATCTGGCGCATCGCCCCGGCACCCGCCACGCGAGAAGCGGTCACGTAGTCGCGGTTTACCTCCACCAGTACGGCGGCGCGGGTTAAACGGACGTAGTGCGGCAAGGCGACAAAGGTTAACGCCAGCGCGGCGTTACCAATCGACGGCCCGAAGATAGCCACCAGCACCAGCGCCAGCAGTAAGCTCGGCAGCGCCAGCATAATATCAACGACGCGCATGATGATGTTGTCGACGAGGCCACCGAAGTAGCCCGCCACCAGGCCAAGGATGATCCCCAGCACCAGCGACAGCACCACCACCAGACAGCCAACCAGCAAAGACAGACGCGCGCCGTACATCAGGCGCGACAGCACATCGCGGCCAACGTCATCGGTGCCCAGCAGATGCGCCAGACTGCCGCCGTCCTGCCACGCAGGCGGAGCCAGCAGCGAATCACGGAACTGATCCGCCGGGTTATACGGTGCAATCCAGTTGGCGAAGATGGCAATAAACAGCACGATGACCACGTACACCAGGCCAACCACCGCGCCTTTGTTGCGTTTAAAGTAGTGCCAGAATTCCTGTAGCGGGGTCATCGGCACCGGTGCTTTGTTCTCAGTAACTTGTGACATGACGGCCCCTTACTTCTTATGACGAATGCGCGGGTTCACCACGCCATACAGCAGGTCTACCAGCAGGTTGACGAGAATAATCATCGTCGCCACCAGCAGCACGCCGCCCTGCACTACCGGATAGTCTCGGCGTTGCAGCGCATCAATCAGCCAGCGGCCCAGGCCTGGCCAGGAGAAGATGGTTTCCGTCAGAATCGCCCCCGCCAGCAGCGTACCGACCTGCAGGCCGATAACCGTTACCACCGGCAGCATGGCGTTACGCAGCGCGTGCACGATAATCACGCGCATGCGGGTCAGCCCCTTAGCGCGCGCGGTACGAATGTAGTCTTCGCCCAGCACTTCCAGCATGGAGGATCGCGTCATACGCACAATCACCGCCAGCGGAATAGTACCCAGCACGATAGCGGGCAGAATCATGTGCGCCAGCGCATCGATAAAGTTACCTTCTTCGCCCCAGATAGCGGTATCAATCAGCATAAAGCCGGTCAATGGGTTGGAGTCGTCAAGGAACACCATATCGCTGACGCGCCCGGAAACGGGCGTCAGGTTCCAGTGCACAGAGACCAGCATAATCAGCATCATGCCCCACCAGAAAATCGGCATGGAGTAGCCGGTCAGGGCCAGACCTACTGCGGTGTGATCGAAGATAGAACCGCGCTTCACCGCGGCCAGCACGCCTACCGGAATCCCCACGGCGACGGCAAAAATCATGGCGCAGATACCGAGTTCCAGTGTCGCTTTAAAGCGCGGCACAAACTCGTCCCACACCGGGAGACGACTCTTTAATGAAATCCCTAAGTCACCGTGCAGCACGCCCCAGATATAGTGGAGGTACTGCTGCCACATTGGCTTATCCAGGCCGAGTTCAGCCAGCAGCTGGGCATGGCGCTCAGGGGAAATACCACGCTCGCCCGCCATAATCATCACCGGATCGCCGGGGATCATATGCACGAAGGCAAACGTGAGGAGGGTGATACCGATAAACGTCGGGATCACCAGACCCAACCGTTTGAGGATGAACTGCAACATAACCCTGATTCTCTCTAATGACGGCCCACCTGGTCACAGGCCGTCTGTATTGCTCACAAATCTGCCGCCTTTCATAAACGCGAGAGGCGCAGATACGGCGCGGCTTCCCGCCCCAAAGGGGGCAGGAAGCATGCGCAGCCTGTTAAGGCGTCGTCTTTATTATTCGATCGATACGTTGTCGAAGTGGTGCTTGCCTAATGGGTCAACCACGTAGCCTTTGACTTCTTTACGCACCGGCTCGTATACGGTGGAGTGAGCGATGATCAGCGCCGGAGCCTGATCGTGCATCACCACCTGCGCCTGTTTGTAAAGCTCAACGCGCTTGTCGTGGTTGTCGGTGGCACGCGCCGGTTGAATCAGGTCTTCAAACGGTTTGTAGCACCAGCGAGAGTAGTTAGAACCGTCTTTCGCCGCTGCGCAGCTGAACAGGGTCGCGAAGAAGTTATCCGGATCCCCGTTGTCGCCGGTCCAGCCCATCATCACGGCCTGGTGTTCGCCCGCTTTCGCACGCTTGAGGTACTCGCCCCACTCGTAGGTCACGATCTTGGCCTGTACGCCGATCTTCGCCCAGTCAGCCTGAATCATCTCAGCCATACGGCGAGCGTTCGGGTTGTACGGACGCTGTACCGGCATCGCCCACAGCTCAACGGTGAAGCCTTTATCCTGGCCTGCTTCTTTCAGCAGCGCCTTGGCTTTTTCCGGATCGTAGCTGTAGTCTTTGACGTCGTCGTTATAGCCCCACATCGTTGGCGGGATCAGGTTCTTCGCGGCTACGCCAGCGCCCTGATAAACGGCTTTGATGATCGCTTCTTTGTTAACTGCGTAGGTCAGCGCCTGGCGCACTTTCACGTCATCAAACGGTTTTTTCTCGGTGTTGAAGGAGAGGTAGCCCACGTTCAGGCCAGCCTGTTCCATCAGGTTGATGCTCTTGTCTTCTTTCATGCGCGCGATGTCGGCCGGGTTCGGGTACGGCATCACCTGGCACTCGTTTTTCTGCAGCTTGGCGTAACGCACGGAAGCATCAGGCGTGATGGAGAAGACCAGGCGATCGATCTGTGGCTTGGTGCCCCAGTAGCCCGGGAAGGCTTTGTACAGAATACGGGAGTCTTTCTGGTACTGCACCAGCTGGAATGGGCCGGTACCGATTGGGTTCAGGTCCACTTTCTCCGGCGTGCCGGCTTTCAACATGTTGTCAGCATATTCTTTTGACAGAATAGAGGCGAAGTCCATCGCCAGGTCGGCCAGGAACGGCGCTTCCGGGCGGGTCAGCACGAACTGAACGGTATGATCGTCGACTTTTTTCACTTCGCTAATCAGGTCTTGCAGACCCATGCCTTCAAAGTATTCATAGCTGCCGCCAGAGACTTTGTGGTACGGGTTCTGTGGGTTTTTCTGACGGTCGAAGGAGAAGACGATATCGTCGGCGTTTACGTCACGAGTCGGTTTAAACTCTTTGTTATCCTGCCACTTCACGCCCTGACGCAGATGGAAGGTGTAGGTTTTACCGTCCGGGCTGATGTCCCACTTCTCGGCCAGACCCGGAATCACTTCCGTGGTGCCGGTTTTGAATTCAACCAGGCGGTTATAGATAGGTACGGAGCTGGCATCATAGGTGGTACCAGACGTAAAGAGCTGTGGGTTAAAGCCTTCCGGCGAGCCTTCTGAACAATAAACCAGGGTTTTGGCCTGTACGCTGGCAGCAACGGTCATCGCGACCAGGCTGAGGCCCAGCTTCAGCATCCCTGACTTCTTCAAGGAAATACTCATTATTCTGCTCCAATGTGATATGTGTTGTTTTTACCCTTTGCATTGGGTTACACCGCCTGACCTTATTTTTTATTTAACCGGCTGGGTCGATGCATATAGAGGCGAGGGATTCCTTTCACTGGAACATCTGAGTTGCAGTGCGGATTCTCCAGGAAATGCCCCTCATGCCGTACAATCTGTCAATAGAATGTGAAAACGTCAATACAGTTAACCGGGATTTGTATTGAAGGTGAGAGGATGGGCAAAGATTAAAAAAACCCCGAAGCACTATTTTCAGCAGAGAAATTTATGCTATGGGCATCAAGGCAGAGTTATTCACTTAATACTTTGCAACATTCAGTGATTAACAATTAGTCATTATGTGAAAAATTTCTTTCGATATGCTGATTATCTGAGCGATTAATGCCGCGAACGTTAAAACGCACAGCTGAAAATGCTGAGGTTACCCATAAGTAGCGCGAAAAAAGATTCGTCTATGCATATAAAAATACAATGGAATATGTCACATAATTGTGAACAAGCAGTGAAAACATAGTTCTTTGCGTGGATAAGAGCAGGCCAGCGGCCCGCTCTCAGAAACCTATGGTTTTACACGAGCCTGACTTCGCTTTTCACTCCAGTTAAACAGCGAGTTGACCAGAATCGCCGTCAACGTCCCCGCCGCCATGCCGTTACCAAACACCATCTGAACGCCTGACGGGAAATTTTGATAAAGCCCCGGCACCAGAATAGGCAGCATGCCCATCGCCAGCCCCATTGCCAGCGCGTAGGTTTTGCCCGGTGTGTGCAATGGTTCACGAGCGATCATATCGATACCAATCACCCCGATAATGCTGAACACAATCACCGCCGTACCGCAAACCACCGGCCCTGGCAGGCAGGTCGCAAGACGAACCAGCGGCGAGAACAGCGCAATAAGAATCAACAGCAGCCCTGCTGCGGCGGTGACATAACGTGATTTGACATTGGTGGTGCGCACCACGCCGATATTTTCGCCGGAGGTAATAATCAGCGATGTTCCGAAGATCCCACCCAGCAGCGACATAACCGCATCGCCGCGAATCGTACGCGGAATCGCTTCACGGACATTTTGCGTAGAATTGACAATCTCCGCCGTAGCAATCGTTTGCCCGGTGGCTTCAGCCATAGAAATTACCGCGTAAATCAGCAACGGCAACGAAGCAGAAAGGTTGAAAATAGGCCAGCCGAAGGGAAACAATTGCGGAACGCTGAACAGCGGGCCGTGGCTGACGCCGCTAAAATCGGTGCTGCCCAGCATCATGCCCAACAGCGTACCGGCAAGCAGACCAAACATCACGGCAAGCTGGCGCAGAATACCGGTAAAAACCAGCGCGAAAACCAGCGTAATCAGGATTGTTCCCAGCGATAAAATAATGCTGGTCGGGTGAGCGAAATCCGTACTTCCCGGTTGGCCAATTATCAATCCGCCGTAGAGACGAATCAGGTTTATCGACACCATCAGCAGCATAATGCCGATAATAAAGGGCGGGAAATGGTGCAGACAGCGGCGGAAAATAGGCAACGCCAGAAAGTAGAACAATGACGTTAAGATAACCGCGCCAACGGCCGTCTGGATATTGGTTTGCAGAGCGATTGCGACAAAAATCGCGATCGGCGCGCCGCCGGGCACCATGATAAACGGCAGGCGTGCGCCTACTCCCTTCACGCCCAGGCTTTGCAGAATCGCGCCCAGCCCGCACATCAGAAACGTAGCGCTCAGCACCGAAGCGGTCACCGCATCGGTAAAGTGCAGCGCTTTGGCGATCAGAAAAACGGAAGTGATGGGGGTCGCGGCGACGACCAGTACATGCTGAAGCGCCAGAAGAAAGGTCGTTTGCCAGGGTAATGCGTCGTTGTCCGGCGTGGTAAGGCCAGGTTGCGGCATGATTGCCTCCCGTTAAACATCAAAAAATGACCGCCAGCGCGAGCTGGCGGCAGAGATTATTTCAACCAGGCAATCGCGTCGGCGGCATAACGATGCGCGCGGAATGCACTGTTCTGTTTTCCGGGAATAATGCCTTTGCTCAGGTGCTCCGGATACTCATTGAAGAACGGAATGATATATTCCCAAACCGTTTCCCCTTCCGGCGTCACTTCAAACAGACGACCAAATGCGGATTCACAGATAAAGGTGTTGCCGTTCGCCAGACGCTGCGCGCTGCCCATATAAGGGGAGAAGAAGGCCGGCGGGAAGATATCGCGATACTGCCAGGTAATGGCATGGGTTTGCGGATTGAACTCCAGCACCGTGGAATGCGGGGAGGTCACACCCGGACGCAGGTTGCCATTGTCAAAAACAAGAATCGACCCATTCTCCATTTCAACCGGGGTATGCTGCTGCGCCACCACTTCCGGCCCCGCGTGCCAGACAACCTTGCCGCTCTCTTTAGATACGGCAATCACGCCAGATGTCGTACGCAGGCTCATCAGCACCAGGCCATCACGGGTTACCGACAGGCCGTTAATCATCGGCCAGTGGCGACGGTCAAAGATCTCATGAATCGGGAAATCTTCCGGATTCAAATGCTCCCAGGCGCGCCATTCCCAGACCACTTCACCGTCGCGATTGACCTCTTTGACGACGTCGCTCTGAATCACGCCGTCCGGCGCATCACGTCGTGGGTCGCCGCCGGTCACACGGGCAGCGATATCGGCAGGCAGCGGCGACGCGGCGGTATACAGCAGATTACCGTTCGGCAACCACTGCGCATCATGGTGATGGAAGATGTCTTCATAGTGCCAGACGATTTCGTTATCAGGCGTCACTTCGTAGAAATCACCGCCATGCCAGAGATCCCACGCGGGATAGAGATTCGCGGAGGTACGGTGGCTACCGTTATATCCCAGGTTACCGTTAGGCAGCAGCACCGCATCGCGCCCTGCACGTACCGGCAGCTGCCACTGATGCGCCACCTCGCCCTGTTCATCAACCAGATAAACCCGCCCTTCTGCTGTTTGCGGGGCAAAGAGGGTATACCCGCCGAAACTCTTCTCTTTATCGATAAAGGTGAGCCCGGATGGACGGCGTCCAAGGGTAAAAGTCGGATCCTGAGTTAAGTGTGCCACGTAGCCTCCAGATGGATAAATTTGCGTAAAAATACTCCATTAAAACGTTTTAATGAAGAATTTTTTCTGAAAATGCTTATTCATCAGCTGGCAAAGCGACGCAAAAGGTCAGCACAAAAAAGTGTGTTAATCTGTGCAAAAGATTTTGGAGGCTGCAAGCAAATGCCTGCTCAAGAAAAAAAACGCGCAAAGTTGATTGATGTCGCCCGCCATGCCGGCGTGTCGCCAGGGACAGTATCCAATGCGTTGCATAACACGCGCTTTGTCGAACCGGAGACGCGGCGGCGTATTGAAGAGGCGATTGTCGCGCTAAACTACACGCCCAATATCCGCGCCCGACAGCTACGCACCGGCAAAACCAATACCATCGCGCTGCTCTCATCGGTACCGTTAACCATTGCTTCCGGCGCCTCCCGGCTGGGATTTATGATGGAAGTTGCGCTTACTTCCGCCATGATGGCGCTCGAAAAACAGCATGCCTTGATTCTGGTACCACCGGGCGCCAATCCGCTGGATGCGGTCGGCTTCGACGCGGCGATTCTGATTGAGCCGGCGGAAAACGATCCCCAACTATACACGCTGGCGCAGGCTGGTATCCCTTGCGTGACCATTGGCCGCACGCCGGGGACCGATACGCCTGTGCCGTGGGTTGAACTGCATTCGGCGGCAACGGCGCAGATTCTGCTCACACACCTTGCGGATTCCGGCGCCCGTAAATGTGCGCTATTTGTCGGCAACACACGGCGCACATCAACGCTGGAAACTGAAGCGGCTTACCGGCGCTGGTGTGAAGGACGGCAGTCCCCCGTCGTCTACTCACTCAATGAAAGCGACGGTGAAAATGCCGGCTACCGCGCGGCACATCAGCTATTACAGGAACACCCTGACGTTGATGGCGTGCTGGTGCTGATCGATACCTTTGCCAGCGGTGCTGTACGCGCTTTTCAGGAACAGGGCATCGCCATACCGGATCACATGCGCGTGGTTACCCGCTATGACGGCATCCGCGCGCGCGAATCCATGCCGCCGCTGACGGCGGTGAATATGCATCTTGATGAGGTGGCGCGCCAGGCCATCACGCTCCTGTTTGCCGTTCTGGCGGGTGAGAAGGTCAGCTACAGTAAGGGCAAAGCGCCGGATCTGGTCGTGCGGGCGTCTACTTCGCGATAAAACACGTAGAAGAGAGCTGAGCTACAGATGCAAAAAAGCCGCTCAGAGAGCGGCTTTCATATAAGGCCTAACAATGCACCCGCGCCAGAAGCCTACTAACAGCAAATCTAAGAGAGCGTATACCCCTGTCTTGGCGAATTCGGCTTGTTAGGAAACGCCAGCTTCAGTTGCTTTGAATCCACCATAGGTTTTAAGTAATTCTGGCGAATGCTCTGCGCTTTACGTCTCAACAATATTTCCATTACTGCGACAGATAAGTAATGCCCATCGCACAACTGGACTAGCAGTTCCTTCATTACTCCTACTTCCAGCCGACGGTGTTCCCGCGATGGCGCAGCTAACGCTTCAAGTTCATCCCGAAACCCATCACTCAATACGTCAAGATCATCAATAAACGGTTTATCTAGCAATTGACTGATAAATCTACCGTATTCATCTCTTCCCTGATGACTATCCACCAAGTCAGGATCGCTATGCGTTAAGTTGATGCCACTATGCGTTAAGTCCTGTGCATTATGCGTTAAGTCTGATGTAGAACTTAACGCATTAGCGAAGACTTCTTCCGGAGACGGCAACTCCATTCCAGGTAAGCTGTATGATTTATCGCGCTTTTCACCACTGGCGACAAGAAAACCCTTGTCCACTAACTTTGGAAATGCCAGGGTAACATCACGAGAATGTCTGCTTGTGAGCTGACATGCTCTCTCATGGTTTACCCAACCTTCTGTCGCCGCCGTGATAACAATCATTCGTTCGAGATCATCAAGCAGATGAAAACGTTGACCAAATAAATCATCAAGCCGCTCAGTCACCTCCTGTGAGACAAGGCTTACCGTCGACAACTCAAGCAGCGTTTGTTCAGAAGGCTCTGTTTTCTCATACAATTTTGGTGTTCGCCAGTTCGCTCATTTCCAACCGCTCATGATCTTGGGTACACCAGAACCTGCACGCTCACCTGCGCCAATCATTAAGAACATCTGGTGCATACGGCGGTTACGGCAGTCGCTTTCTCCACCCTTCACTGCGATTTCCGGCGGTATCCGCATCAGCCCAGGATTACGGAAGCCAAAAAGATCCGGCCGCCTGACGACTAAGATAGAACTTCGGCCCGTGTAATCAGCATGCACCAGAGTGTTAACAAGCGCCTCGCGGATAGCTTCATGAACTTTGGTTTCATCCAGTCGAATGCCGTCCTGCAATTCAAAAGGCACCTTAAGGTCGGAAATGAGCTTTCGATATGTTCGGCGGTAAAAATCGAAAATATTGCCTGACCATGAACCATCCGGATAGATGCGGTCGATCCAGCGGGAGTCAGGTTGTGTGTCATCCCGCTCACGATAATCAACAAAATAGTTTGGAACCGCATCCTGAATAGCGTTCCAGGTACCAAACATCAGGATACCCGCAAGAGTGATACCTTCTTCCCCACTCTGACGATTTTTGCGCCAGCCACCAATATTCCTGAATAAATCGATGATATCCAACTCCAGCCAGGGATGCTGAGGCTTCGCAACAGCAAAAAGGTTACGGTAGGCGCGCAAACTGTCCTGATCGATATCACTGAAATCAAACCCGGCAAGGATACGGTCATCACGACTATCCTCAACCTGCTCCGCGAGCATTCGTTTGATTTGCTCTTCAGAACAGTGGCAGTCTCCTTCATGACGACGAATGTATGTTTCCGTCATCGGCTGGTTATTGAGATAGACCGGCTTTTGTTCACGTCTTGCTACGGGGATCTCGATGACAATAACCGCTTTATTATCAAGATTGATGGTCTGTACCGATTGTTCGGTCAGTAAATTGACATTAACTTTTTTCTTATTGTTTGCAATATCAAAAAGTTGCTTCGTAACGATAGCAATCTCGCTGATCCCCTCAACGATAAAATTCCCTTTCTTTTCCCTGACACCCAGCACGACATAACCACCCGGGTATTTGCCATGGCGCTGTATGTTCGCCAGAAATCTTCCGGCAGTTTACCTTTACCATCCGCTCCCTGCGCCAGCTTAAACTCCAGTTCAACTGATTCAGAAAGCGTTTGTAAGTCCAGCAAATCACTGACAGGAAACATAGTCGGATCGGCACCTGTTTAATTTAACAATCCAGGAAGAGAGAAGGACAACCTGAGCGAATAGTTAATTGTATTATCAATACAAACACCTGCGGTGCATCCAAAATTTTATAAAATTGCCAGTAGCCTTTTGGAATTTTCCCGCAGAGCGCAAAGATCAGCCTGCGTCATGGCAGAATAAGAGACAAAGCTCGCATGCCGCGTTTCTGGCTATGTGGTTTGTAATAGCGAAAGTGTCACAATTTTGAAGCGGAAGAGGTGATTTATCACTCAGTCATCATCACGCACTCCGAATTTAAGTCAGGAACGTGTCAACGCTAGTCAGGACGGGTCAACAGACGCAAAAAAGCCGCTCAGAGAGCGGCTTTTTCTAATTTGGTCGGTGATAGAGGATTCGAACCTCCGACCCCTTCGTCCCGAACGAAGTGCGCTACCAGGCTGCGCCAATCACCGAATGCGGCGCATCTTACTGCTGCGCCCCGCCCTCGTCAATCCCTTATTTAACAAAAGCCCCTTGTTCGGCCAGAAAGCCATCACTGCGCCGATTTTTTCGCCTCGGGGATATGGCACCAGTTGTTGTACTCGTTGATCCCACCGTCCGGAGAAGTGTAACCCAAACAGCCCATAATGGTGTCATAAAGCTCCACGTGGCGTTTCGGCTGCTTCATCGCCGCCTGCTGTTGTAGGTATGCGAACGACTTCGCGTGGTCCGGATTTTCCAGATACTTATCCGACATCCAGACCATCATCGGCACGCGGAACTGCTCCGGCGGCGCCATCTTGCGCGGCGTACCGTGCAGACGTTCGTGATCGTTGATCGACTCGCCATGGTCCGCCGCATAGAAGACGATGGCCTTCTTATCACGTAACTGATCAAAGATGTTGACCAGGAAGTGGTCAACGTAGGTGATCGAGTTATCGTACGAGTTAATCAGCTCCGCTTTGCTGCATTTATCATCCACATTTACGCACTCCGGCGTCCAGCGGGCAAAGCTGCGCGGATAGCGCTGCGTGTAGTTAAAGTGCGAGCCTTTGGTGTGAATGATGATCAGGTGTTTACCGTTAACGCCGGTTCGCGCCAACACGTTTTTCATTTCATCCGCCAGCAGCATATCGTCCACGCTCTTGCCACGGTTACGCGGCTCGGCGCCAATCTGCTCGCGATAGGCAATGTTGTTGGCCATGGTGTTACTGTAGAACCACAGTTCGCTCTGCATCGCCAGCAGGTCACCGGTAAAGCCGAGCTGATGCAGCACCGCAAACACGTTTTGTTCCTTTAGCGTGCGCTGCGGGTTATCGCTCGCCCCGCCCTGCCGGACAAACATGCAGCGTAACGAAAGCTTGGTCGCGGTATCACAGGAATAGCCGCGGAACGCCACCAGATTTTTCTCTTTCTCCAGCTCCGGCGTGGTGTTGCGCGCATAGCCGAACAGTCCCATGTGATCCCAGCGGGTCGTTTCGCCGATGATAAACACCAGGTAGGTGTCATCAATGTCTTTAGGCGCAACGTAGGTAAACTTCTTCGCCGGGTCGATCAGATCGCTGGTATCCAGCGATTCATCAACCTGCGTCCAGCCGTACAGGCTTAGCGCAGAGACCCAGTTGCTCGGCAGGTAAGAGTTGGCCAGTACACCGCCATAGCTCGGCAGATCGACCTTTGAAAGGCGTTCGCTCTCTTTCAGGTGGGCTTCCATCAGACGAATGGGCCCCCACACCAGCACCGCGCAGAGCAGCACAATACCGATACCACGCAGGCGCTGCCCTGACGTCAGCAGTTGATTAAGCAACGTATCCCGCGCCTGGTTAAACCAGATAAAGACCAGCGGGATAATGCTGGTCAGCACCAGCCAGGAAATAAAATGCCAGCCCACCACCTCTTTGGAGAGATCGACATCGGTTGTCATCACCGATGCGATAATCCCGTAGCCAATGACCACATTCAGGTTGGTCATATAATAGCTGGCACCCGCGGAAATCAGCACCACGGCCGTTGCCAGCACCTTCCAAACCGTACGACCTCCCAACGACAGCAGACGCAACAGGAAAAACGTCACCAGCAGCGAACTCACCAGCTCAATGCCGATAAACATCCCTTTCTCGACGCTGAAGTCCGACAAATACCCCTCGAACCGACGAACCAACACGGAATAATTCATAAACCAGCCGATGTATACCGCCAGCAAAAGACTGAGCTTTTGCAGGGACATCGCTTTGATATATCTCATTCGAAAAACCCTGGAAAAAGGGAAAATAAAAAACCAGTTACAAATCACAGCATGAGTAGACTAGTTAATTTATGCGGTATGCCCATGGGGCCGCATTTGCAAGCGCGGTAAGTAGACAACAAGAAAGGGGAAAAGTATTCGCTACGGATGTGATCAGGCCAAATATTTACAAAAATATTTGGCCTGAATCATCTTATTGAGGAGAGTGATAATATTAAGCGTGCGCTTCGTGCAGAATTTCCGTTTTCGGCTGGCGAATGGTGGTAGACAGCGCCAGTGAGATAATCAGCAGGGCGAAGATAACGCAGAAGGTGACGTAGAAGCCGCCAAACAGGGAGGCGATCAGCGAACCGCAGATGCTGCCGATACCAAATCCTAAGTAAATGACGCCGTAGTTTTTCGCCAGGTTGTTCAGGCCGAAGAATTCACTCACCAGCGATGGGAACACGGTGATGGTGCCGCCGAAGTTAAAGGCCACACAGGCAATCGCGGCGAAGAAGGTCATTTCGTTCAGCGGAGCAAACAGCAGCGCAGCCATACCCACCAGCGAGATAATCTGACCAATGGTAATCACGCGGATACGGGCGATTTTGTCAGATAGGATACCCAGCACCAGACGGCCGCTCAGGTTGGCAATCGAGATAACGGTGACGGCGTTTGCCGCGGTCGCCAGATCCAGATGCACCATCCCCTGTGCGATGTCTTTGGCAACACCAATCACATACAGGCCGCTCATGCAGGCGGTCAGGAACATCACGGCCAGCATCCAGTACTGCGGTTTACGCATCGATTCCGCCAGCGTGAAGTCATTTTCCATCACGCCGTTATGTTTCTGGACTTCCTGATTCGGCGCATCTTTCATCAGCATCGCGCCGAAGACGATCATCACCAGCACGATCGCGCCCCAAATCATAAAGGTTTTTTCCAGCCCGACGCTCGCCAGCAGTTGGCTGTCGATAAATTTGAAGCCAAGGCTGCCCAAACCGTAGGAGCCGATGGCAAAGGCGGAAATCAGCCCCTTACGTTCCGGGAACCATTTCACGCAGTTGGAGAGCGTCAACAGATAGCCGGCGCCATCGGCCAGACCGACGATGATACCGGCGCTCAGCCACAACATCATCAGGCTGTTCGCATGCGCGGTCAGGAGGAAACCCAGCCCCAACATCACGCCGGAAGCGATGGTCACGCGTTTAACGCCAAAGCGTTCCTGCAGTTTACCCGCCACGGAAGAAGAGAGCGCCAGACCCAGGCTGAGTAGACCAAAGGAGAACGCTACCTGGCTGACCGTCGCGTCCAGTTTGCTGGACAGCGCGCTGTTGAACAGGCTCCAGGTGTAAACAGAACCTAAGGCGAACTGGGTAATAATGGTGCCGAACAATGTCAGCCAGCGGGTGTGATTTTTAGTTGCAGCGTTCATGATGAAGATGCCTTCTTGAATTAACTGCTGCCAACGATAACGAAGTTAACATTTTCGTTGGTTCAAAAAGGCATGAAATGCATTGAGGATGGAATGAAATGCATCAGCGGCGGAATGAATGACATTGAAAAAATGATTCCGCCGCTGAATATATTGCATGATTAGAAGCGCGCGCTGACGCCCATGGTATACAGATAGTTTGCGCCAGCCGCCATATTATCCGCCTGCGAGAGCGCGGCGTAAGCCGCCAGATGTGAATTCAGTAACATATCTGCGCCCACGGTCACATCCACCCAGTTGCCGTCCTGCGTCGTGGTCGGCATCCGGTTCAGGCCAGATTGCGCTTTCCACTGATTCTCGCCGAACTGCTGGTTATAGCTGACCTGCGCCCACGGGCGAATGCCCAACCACGGATGCGAATCCACGCGCCACCCGAGCGTGCTCACGCTCGCATGCCAGAGCGGGTCGGTTTGCGCACCGGCGCTGGCGGTATCGCCAAATTCATTCCACATAAAGCCCGGAGAGCCATCATAGTGCCACGTCGCTACCGGCCCGGTGGTCATGCTCTCCGTCAGCGGGAAATTCCAGCCAACGCTCATTGTTTTGCTCACATCCAGCGGCGTCGCGTCCGGGACATTCATATTCAGCCCCACGCCAATTTGCATGGCGTCGATACGTTCCGCCAGAATGTCATTGTACCGCGGTTGGTGATCGCTATCCCATGTATAGCGCTCGGCAGTATTACTTTGTGAGTCAGTCACGATATATTCCTGTTGCCAGGCATTCGCGTGTGGCGATACTAACATCCACACAAAAACCGACGCTGGCGCAACACATCGCCAAAGGCCATTGCATTTCTTATTATTCATTAAGTGACTCCAGAAAGAGCCAATTTTGGCAGTTATTGTTATGTTTTTAGGGATAAAGATCCCTGTATTAACTATTGTCTCTTTATGACAGGCGTCAAGCGAAGTGCAGGGTTTTATTATTATGCGTGCGTGATCGACAAAAACAGGGAGAAATAAATGCAGCGCTGTGGTTGGGTAAGCCAGGATCCGCTTTACATTGAGTATCACGATACCGAATGGGGCGTCCCCCAAAGAGATAACCAGAAACTGTTCGAGATGATCTGCCTCGAAGGCCAGCAGGCCGGACTGTCCTGGATAACCGTGCTGAAAAAACGTGAAAACTATCGTCGAGCCTTCCACCATTTCGACCCGGTAAAGGTCGCCGCCATGACCGAAGAAGATGTCGAGCGGCTGGTGCTGGACGCTGGGATCATCCGTCACCGGGGAAAAATTCAGGCCATTATTGGCAACGCCCGCGCCTATCTGGCGATGGAGGCCAACGGTGAATCATTCAATGACTTTGTGTGGTCGTTTGTGAATCACATACCGATCGTGACTCAGGCCACGACGCTTGGCGAAATCGCGACGTCAACGCCCGCTTCCGACGCGCTGTCAAAAGCGCTGAAAAAACGGGGTTTTAAATTCGTGGGCACCACCATCTGTTATTCCTTCATGCAAGCCTGCGGGCTGGTCAACGACCACGTAACCACCTGCTTCTGCCATCCTGGAGTTAAGCATGATCAGAAAATGGAACACTAAGCAATTCGACCCTTTACTTGAACTGTGGCTAGAAAGCACCACCTTTGCGCATCCGTTTATTAACGCCCAGTACTGGCAGGAGAGCTTAAGCATTGTGCGCGATACCTACCTTCCCGCCGCCGAAACCTGGGTGTGGGAAGACGAGCAACGGCTGCAAGGGTTCGTCAGCGTCATTGAATCGCGCTTTGTCGGCGCGCTGTTCGTTGCGCCAGAAGTCATCCGTCAGGGCATCGGCCATGCGCTGCTCAATGTCGTTAAACAGCACTTTTCCGATCTCAGCCTGGAGGTCTATCAGAAAAACAGCCGGGCGGTGAATTTCTACCACGCGCAGGGTTTTCGTATTGAAGACAGCGCGTGGCAGGAGGAGACCCGGCATCCCACGTGGATTATGCGTTGGCAGGCGGATCAAACGCCGTTAGCGTAAGCGCCGATCCATCATATTTCTCGACCCATGCCAGCGCCGTATTACCGGCGCAGCCATTCCCCAGCCGCGAGCTGGGGATATCTTTGGTCAGTACGTTCACCGCACCGTTTTTGCAAATTCCGCCGTTCTCGGTCGCGAAATCAGGCCACGCACCTTCGTGCAGGCACATCACGCCGGGCTTAATACCGTCACTGACTACCGCACCTGCCAGCACCTGCCCCCGGTGGTTCCAGACGCGGACCAGGTCGCCATCGGCAATCTGGCGCATCTTCGCATCCTGCGGATGAAGGGTAATCGGTTCACGTCCCGCCACCGCATAACGTTCACGCAGAGAAGTATGGTTAAGCTGACTGTGCAGACGATGCGCCGGATGCGCAGACAACAGCTGGAGCTGACCAGGCTGCGCGTTGCCATGCCACTCATCCGGCGCCAGCCACATCGGGTGCGGCGGACAGTCGGCATACTGGAAGCTGGCAATACGCTCGGAGTAAATTTCGATTTTGCCGCTCGGCGTTTTCAGCGGATTGGCCTGCGGATCGGCGCGGAAGGCAGCAAAGCGAACAAAATCCGCGTTCTGCTCGCTTTCCGGCATTTCAATCAGCACGTTATCCTGCCAGAAAC
>NZ_LXEU01000008.1 GCF_001654985.1 Kluyvera georgiana ATCC 51603 | reverse complement strand
AGTTATACGACATGCCACTCATCCGGCGCCAGCCACATCGGGTGCGGCGGACAGTCGGCATACTGGAAGCTGGCAATACGCTCGGAGTAAATTTCGATTTTGCCGCTCGGCGTTTTCAGCGGATTGGCCTGCGGATCGGCGCGGAAGGCAGCAAAGCGAACAAAATCCGCGTTCTGCTCGCTTTCCGGCATTTCAATCAGCACGTTATCCTGCCAGAAACGCTCAAACGGCGGCAGCGTCACCTGCTGGCTCGCGCCGCGTTGAGCGGCGATTCGGTAGAAGGTCTCCAGCCACTCCAGCTCGCTTTTCCCTTCGGTAAAGCGCGCCCGACCGCCCTGCTCCCACCGCTCTGACAGGTCGGCAAACACCGTAAAGTCGTCACGGGCTTCATCGCGTGGCGGCACAACCTGCTTCATCGGCACCAGGTGCTGATTGCTGTAGTCGCCGGTCATGGTCAGATCGTTGCGCTCAAACGAGGTGGTGGCGGGCAGAACGATATCCGCGTGCCGCGCCGCTGCCGTCCAGTTGCATTCAGAAATCACGACCAATTCTGGCTTTTGCCAGGCGCGAATCAAGCGGTTGGTATCCTGATGATGGGTAAAGTTGGCGCCGCCCGCCCACCAGACAAAGCGAATGTCTGGAAAGTGGCGATCCATACCATTGTGCTGATACGGCGCACCGGGGTTTTCCAGCGCTTCGACAATGCGTGCGACCGGGATTTTATCGACCGTATCGACGCCGCCCGGTACCGTGCCCTGCATCGAAGCCAGTACCGCCGCGCGCCGCGTCGGGTTGCCGCCGTTGGCGAAATGATAAGACAGCCCAAAGCCGCCGCCCGGCGTACCAATCTGCCCTAGCATTGCCGCCAGCGTAACCAGCATCCAGTGCTTTTGCTCGCCGTACTGCTGACGCTGCATTCCCCAGCCAGACATCAACATAGTGGTATTTTTATGGAACAATTCTGCCAGTTCGCGAATTTTATCGGCATGAACACCACAAATTGTGGCTGCCCACTCGGCAGTTTTTGCTTCACCATCGCTTTCGCCCAACAGATATTGGGCAAATGTCGGGAAACCTACGGTATATCGCGATAAAAAGTCGCTATCGTGCCAGTTATTGATCAGCAGCGTGTGGGCGATGCCGAGCATCAACGCCACGTCGGTGCCCATGTGCGGCGCTATCCACTCCATCGACTCGCCAAAGAAGTCGACGGTTTCCGAACGCATGGGATCGATACAGATCAGTCGTTTACCGCTCTGGCGCAGCTGTTCAAAATAAGGCAACCCCTGCTCGTCGGAAGCATTCCAGGCTATTTTCAGCGTATTCAGTGGGTTAGCACTCCATAGCACCACCACGTCGGTGTGCTCCAGCACCATTGGCCAGCTGGTTTGCTGCTGATACACCTCATTCCCACCCACCACATGCGGCATGATTGCCTGCGCGGCCCCGGTCGAATAATCCCCCAGATGGCCGGTGTAGCCGCCCGCCAGGCTCATATAGCGCTGTAGCAACGTCGCCGCCTTGTGCAATACGCCGTTAGAACGCCAGCCGTAGGAGCCGGCAAAAATCGATACCGGGCCATAGGTTTCACGAATACGCCGATGCTGGCGATCGATTAGCGTGAGCGCGTCATCCCAGCTTACCCGCACAAATTCATCCTGCCCGCGTGTGCCTTGAGGGCTATCCGGCGATGCCAGGAAGCCTTTTCGCACCATGGGGTAACGCACACGGGTTTTGCTGTGTACCTGATCGCGCACCACGCTTTGCAGCGAATTGGTAAACGACGTCTGTAGCGCCCCGCGTGAAGAGAGCACCTGCTCGCCGTCGGTCCCGACAAGCATGGGGCCCCAGTGGGCTGCGGTTAAAACGGTATAGGGAGAAGATGACGTAGACAAATGGGCGCTCCTGCAGGTGGTGTCGGTTATGTTTTGCGCCATTCAATGTTACTTACAAATTTCAGAGAGTTCCCAAGAATTTTCAGCTATTTCGCCAGTCATAATGACGCGCCACGGTCGCTGTGGCGAAAAATAAGAATGTCATTAAGGAATTAAGATGAAAAAACGTGTATTTGCGATCGCTGCCATCGTCAGCGGCGCGCTGGCGATATCAGGCTGCACCACAAACCCTTACACCGGCGAGCGCGAAGTGGGTAAATCCGGCATCGGCGCGGGCATTGGCTCTCTGGTGGGCGCGGGCGTTGGCGCGCTCTCGTCTTCCAAGAAAGATCGCGGTAAAGGCGCGCTGATCGGTGCAGCCGCAGGTGCGGCGCTCGGCGGCGGCGTTGGTTACTACATGGATGTGCAGGAAGCGAAACTGCGCCAAAAAATGCAGGGAACCGGCGTCAGCGTCACCCGTAACGGTGACAATATCGTGCTGAATATGCCAAATAACGTCACTTTCGACAGCTCCTCCGCCACCCTGAAACCGGCAGGCGCCAACACCTTAACCGGCGTAGCCATGGTACTGAAAGAGTATGAAAAAACGGCGGTGAACGTTGTCGGCTATACCGACAGCACCGGTAGCCAGCAGCTCAACATGAAGCTGTCTCAGCAGCGCGCCGACTCGGTAGCCAGTTCGCTGATCACCCAGGGTGTCGCCGCTGCACGCGTGCGTACCACCGGTATGGGACCAGCGAATCCTATCGCCAGCAACAGCACCGAAGAAGGCAAAGCGCAGAACCGTCGCGTAGAAATTACCTTAAGCCCGATGCAGTAATCTCATCGCCGGGTGGCCTCTCCACCCGGCAAAATACTTGATTAGACAGATTTTCGCGCTAAGGTGTTGTCACTTTCAGGCGAGAGACCTTCCCATGGCAAAATCAGCGCGCCCCACCATCAGCGATGTGGCAAAAGCGGCGAAAACCGGCAAAACCAGCATTTCCCGTTACCTTAACGGCGAGAAGCATCTGCTCTCCGACGCGCTGCTGGCCCGCATTGAAGCCGCCATTGCCGAGCTCGACTATCGCCCAAGCCTGATGGCCCGCAGCCTGAAGCGCGGTCGTACCCGCCTGATAGGCCTGATCATTGCCGATATCACCAACCCCTACTCCGTCAACGTGCTCAGCGGCATTGAAGCCGCCTGCCGCGAAAAAGGCTTCACCCCGCTGGTGTGTAACACCAATAACGAGGTGGACCAGGAGCTGCACTATCTTGATCTGCTGCGCAGCTATCAGGTCGAAGGGATTGTCGTCAACGCCGTCGGCATGCGTGAAGAGGGGCTGCAACGTTTGCAGCAGTCCGCGCTACCGATGGTGCTAATCGACCGTAAAATTCCGGACTTCGCCTGCGACGCGGTCGGGCTCGATAACACCCAGGCTGCCACCACCGCCACTGAACACTTGATTGAGCAAGGGTTTGAGGCGCTGCTGTTCCTGAGCGAACCGCTAGGCACCGTCAACACCCGGCGCGAACGCCTGAGCGCCTTCCGCGCCACGCTGGCCCGTTATCCCGGCGTCGTCGCCGAAAATGCCGAAGTGCCGCTGGCAGAGAACGCTCAGCTTGATAACACGCTGCGCCAGTTCCACCAGCAGCACCGCGGAATGCGTAAAGCGGTGATCTCCGCCAACGGCGCGCTGACCCTTCAGGTTGCACGTTCGCTCAAACGCATCGGCTTGAACTGGGGTAGCGACATCGGCCTGCTGGGGTTTGACGAACTGGAATGGGCCGAACTGGCGGGCGTGGGCATTACCACTCTCAAGCAGCCGACCTGGCAGATTGGCTACGCCGCCGTAGAGCAGGTGGTGCGCCGCATTGAAGGAGCGGCGGATGCCATTCATGAGCAGGTCTTTTCCGGCGAGCTGATCGTGCGTGGTTCCACGGCCCGTTAATCTTCCTTCGTGATGGCGATCATAAATTCAGCACGGTGAGATTTTCTTTGGAACCGATTCCATCTAGCGTATTAGACATAGCGTTAGATTCGGAGTCCCTATGCAAAGAAAAATTATGGTGGTCACCGCCGCTTATGGCCACGACGCGGTACGCAGCGCAGGCGGGCAAGCCGCCATGTTGCCCATCATCGCCGCTGCCGGGGCTGATGGCGTAGAAATCCGCCGCGAGATGTTTACCTCCGCAGAGCTTCAGGCGCTGCCCGCGCTGGCATCAGCGATTCAATCATCCGGCCTGCAGGCCTGTTACTCCGCGCCTGAAGCGCTGTTTATGGCCGATGGTTCTCTTAATCCTCAGCTCCCCGCTTTGCTTCAGGAAGCCGCCACGCTGCGTGCGCTGTGGCTGAAAGTGTCGCTGGGCCACTTTCACCATACCGAGTCGTTCAACACGCTACGCGACTGGCTGGCAAGCAGCGGCATGAAGCTGGTGGTCGAGAACGATCAAACGGCCTGTGGACGCCTGCCGCCAATGCAACGTTTCAACGCCGCCTGCCATATGCAGAAACTTCCCGTACAACTCACGTTCGATATGGGCAACTGGCTGTGGGTCGGCGATACGCCGGAAACTGCGGCGGAGCAGTTGGCGCCGTCCGTTGGTTATATTCACGTCAAAGCCGCCGCGCCGCATCACGACAGCTACCGCGCGGTTCCGCCTGATGAGGCCGATGCCCGCTGGCTGGCGCTGCTAAACCAGCTACCGATCGATGTGCCGCGTGGCATTGAGTTTCCGCTGGAAGGGGCCGACCTGGCTGCGGTTACCCGCCGCTACGTCGAACTATTACGTAAGGAGTAAGCGATGAAACATTCCCTGGATGTCATCACCATCGGCGAAGCGATGGCGATGTTTGTGGCGACGCAGATCGGCGACGTGGCCGACGTGGAGCATTTTATCAAGCGCGTGGCGGGAGCAGAGCTGAACGTGGCCACCGGTCTGGCGCGCCTGGGGCTGAAGGTGGGCTGGGTCAGCCGCGTGGGTAACGATAGCTTTGGCCGCTTTGTCCTTAACTCGCTGAAAAAAGAGGGTATTGATGCTTGCGGCGTCACCATCGATCCACAGCATGCAACCGGCTTTCAGCTAAAATCTAAAGTCGAAAATGGAACCGATCCCATTGTGGAATACTTCCGCAAAGGCTCCGCAGCCAGCCATCTCTCCGTTGCCGATTATCACGATGATTACTTCGCCAGTGCTCGCCATCTGCACTTAAGCGGCGTGGCGGCAGCGCTCTCCGCCAGCTCTTATGCGCTGCTGGACCACACGGCCCGCACGATGAAAGCGCAGGGTAAAACCCTCTCTTTCGACCCGAACCTGCGTCCGGTGCTGTGGAAAAGCGAAGCGGAAATGGTGGAGAAACTCAACCAGCTTGCGTTCCAGGCTGACTGGGTTTTACCCGGCTTGAAAGAAGGCATGATTTTAACCGGACAGCAGACGCCGGAAGGCATCGCCGATTTCTATCTCAATCAGGGGGTGAAAGCGGTGGTGCTGAAAACGGGCGCTGACGGTGCCTGGTACAAAACAGCCTCCGGTGAACAGGGCAACGTTGCCCCGGTAAAAGTGGATAACGTGGTCGACACCGTCGGTGCCGGGGACGGTTTTGCCGTCGGCGTCATCAGCGCGCTGCTGGAAGGCCGTTCGCTGCATCAGGCCGTCACCCGAGGCAATAAAATTGGCGCGCTGGCCATTCAGGTCCAGGGCGACAGTGAAGGTTTACCCACGCGTGAAGCGTTAGGCGAATAACGTCACGTTACGATAGTGCCACCCTGTACCCTACATACAGCGGCGGCGAAGCGACAATAGAGGCAGGCCTATGAACAGCTCAATAAACGCAGCAAAACGTTGGTGGTACATCATGCCGATCGTGTTTATCACGTACAGCCTGGCGTACCTTGACCGCGCGAACTTTAGTTTCGCCTCCGCCGCCGGGATCACCGAAGATCTGGGTATTACCAAAGGGATCTCCTCCCTGCTGGGCGCCCTGTTCTTCCTCGGCTACTTCTTCTTCCAGATTCCCGGCGCTATCTACGCCGAGCGTCGCAGCGTACGTAAGCTCATCTTTACCTGCCTGGTGCTGTGGGGCGTCTGTGCCTCGCTGACCGGGATGGTCACCAATATTCCGGCGCTGGCGGCAATTCGCTTTATTCTTGGCGTCGTCGAGGCCGCCGTCATGCCTGCCATGCTGATTTACATCAGCAACTGGTTTACAAAGTCGGAACGCTCACGCGCCAACACGTTTCTCATCCTCGGCAACCCGGTTACGGTACTGTGGATGTCGGTAGTGTCGGGTTACCTGATTCAGGCGCTCGGCTGGCGCGAGATGTTTATTATTGAAGGCTTCCCGGCGGTTATCTGGGCCTTCTGTTGGTGGGTGCTGGTAAAAGATAAGCCCTCACAGGTCGGCTGGTTGAACGAATCGGAAAAAGCCGCGCTTCAGGCGCAACTGGAACGCGAACAGCAGGGAATTAAGGCCGTTCGCAACTACGGTGAGGCCTTCCGTTCGCGTAACGTGATTCTGCTGTGCATGCAGTATTTTGCCTGGAGCATCGGGGTCTACGGTTTCGTTCTGTGGCTGCCATCGATCATCCGCAGCGGCGGCGCGAACTTAGGGATGGTCGAAGTGGGCTGGCTCTCTTCCGTGCCGTATCTGGCCGCCACGGTGGCGATGATCGTGGTGTCCTGGGCTTCTGATAAATTGCAGAACCGCCGCCTGTTCGTCTGGCCGCTGCTGCTGCTTGCCGGTTTTGCCTTTATCGGCTCCTGGGCCGTCGGGGCCGATCACTTCTGGCTTTCTTATATTCTGCTGGTGATTGCCGGTGCCGCAATGTACGCCCCGTACGGCCCGTTCTTCGCCATCATTCCTGAGATGCTGCCGCGCAACGTCGCAGGCGGTGCAATGGCGCTGATTAACAGCATGGGCGCACTGGGTTCATTCTTCGGCTCGTGGTTCGTTGGCTATCTCAACGGCGCTACCGGCAGCCCGTCGGCATCATACATTTTTATGGGGATAGCGCTTTTTGCCTCAGTATGGCTAACTTTGATTGTTAAGCCTGCTCATAATCAACCGCTACCCGTTGGCGCACGCCACGCTTAAATTTTAACTCACGGAGATTCGCATGAAGCCGTCCATTATTCTCTATAAAGCGTTACCTGACGATTTGCTACGTCGCCTGGAAGAACATTTTTCCGTTACCCAGGTACCTAACCTACGCCCGGAGACGGTGGCGCAACACGCTCAGGCATTCGCCAACGCGGAAGGCCTGCTGGGCTCAAGCGAAGCCGTCAATACCGCCCTGCTGGAGAAGATGCCGAAGCTTCGCGCGGCGTCCACCATCTCCGTGGGCTACGATAATTTTGACGTCGAGGCGCTTAACGCCCGTCGCGTACTGCTGATGCACACGCCGACGGTGCTGACCGAAACGGTCGCCGACACGGTAATGGCGCTGGTACTCAGCTCCGCTCGTCGTGTGGTCGAAGTGGCCGAGCGCGTGAAAGGCGGTGAGTGGACGAAGAGCATCGGTCCGGACTGGTTTGGCATCGATGTGCACCATAAAACGCTGGGGATTGTCGGCATGGGCCGCATCGGGATGGCGCTGGCACAGCGTGCCCATTTCGGCTTCAATATGCCGATTCTTTACAACGCACGCCGTCGCCACGAGCAGGCAGAGGAGCGTTTCAACGCTCGCTACTGCGACCTCAACACGCTGCTGGATGAAGCCGATTTTGTCTGCCTGATCCTGCCGCTGACCGATGAAACGTACCATCTGTTCGGCGCCGAGCAGTTTGCGCGCATGAAGTCCTCCGCTATCTTTATCAACGCGGGGCGTGGCCCGGTGGTCGACGAGAAGGCGCTGATCTCCGCGCTGCGTAACGGCGATATCCACGCCGCAGGGCTGGACGTCTTCGAGCAGGAACCGCTGCCGGCCAGCTCCCCGCTGCTGAAGATGCCCAACGTCGTCGCCCTGCCGCATATTGGCTCCGCAACGCACGAAACCCGCTACAACATGGCGGCCTGCGCGGTCGATAACCTGATTGATGCGCTGCAAGGGAAGGTAGAGAAGAACTGCGTGAACCCGCAGATTGCGGGATAAAACGACACAGCCCGGCGGGTGCCGGGCTGTCATTATGCTTATTTCGTGGCGTTTACTGCTGCCGTCCAGGCCTGGCTAAAGGCCTGGTGCTGCGCGGCTAGCGGGCCAATCAGCGCGTTATACTGGCTTGCCTGCTGTGACGTCGGGAACTGAATACCGTTCGCCACAAAACTCACCTGCGTACCCTGCTGAGCAACAAAGTCGCCAACCTGCACCAGCTGCTGGGTGAAGACCTGCGCGGCAGGGATCAGCGGCTCCAGCGCCTGCGACGGGGCGGTAACCACTTTGCTATAAACCTGATCGAAGACCGGCTTCAGATCGTCCGCCTGCTTCAGCGCAGCGTGTGCGGCGTCGGCCTGCATTTTAGCGTTTTGCAGCTGCTGGCTCAGTACACCCAGTGAACCATTTGCCTGACGCAGCGGCTCACGCTGGGTCATGTAATCCTGCGGTACGCGAATAGCGTTCACGCTGTCAACAACCGGGCGCAGGCCCGCGTCCATCGCCTGACTCACCTGCTGTGAATAGCCATAAATGACGGCGTAGTCGGACACAAACGGACCGAATTGTTTTTTCTGGTCAGCGGTCAGCGTTGGCAGGCGTTCACCGCCACGCATTACTGTATTCTGCAGGAAATCGACGAATGCTTTACGCTGATCGCCTTCCTTATCAAAACACCCACTCAGGCTAACAACCATCAACAACGCCGCAACAGGCGCAAACCAGCGAGAGCAGGACTTTCCTGTCGCCATTTTCTTACTCCTTCAGCCAAAAAAAGCGCAAACCGGCACACGCGTGCCTAACGGTGACAAGGATAGTCCAGAGCCGCGTCGCAAGATACCTTTTTCATACGTTCCCCCGCCGTTCTGTAGAAATGTTAACAACCTGTTGCATCCATCACATTTATGACAATGAAATCAGATAAGAGAAAGCACTCTAATATAATGATATTCAATCATTTTTGGTTAAATCAGCGTTTCCTCGAGAGCATAGGGAACGATAATCGCACACTTCCGCCGGGCGGTACGTTGTAGGAAGGCCGGGTAAGTGATTTGATTAAATGAACGATTAACGACAATACGTTCGATAATCGCCCAAACGCCTCATTACCCGTGAGAGAGACAAGAGGATAAACCCGCTCTCTGACAACGCTTAGCAGGAATTACCGCATGACAACACAGACAACAACGGATATTCAGGCTTTTATCAACCGCCATCCTTTCTCAAAGTATCAGTGGATGATTCTGGTGCTGTGCTTTGTGACCGTCGCCATGGATGGGTTTGATACCGCCATTATCGGCTTTATTGCCTCTGACCTGGTACAAGAATGGGGCGTGCAGAAGGCCGATCTCGGCCCCGTGATGAGTGCCGCGCTGGTTGGTCTCGCCGTGGGCGCATTGACCGCAGGCCCAATGGCTGACCGTATCGGCCGTAAAAAAGTGCTGGTCCTGTCCATTCTGGTTTTTGGCGGCTTCAGTTTGATTACCGCGTTCGCCACCTCGCTGACGCAGCTGACCATCCTGCGTTTCTTAACCGGCCTGGGGCTGGGGGCGGCAATGCCTAACGCCGCGACGCTGATGAGCGAATACGCACCCGAACGCCGTCGCGCGCTGCTGGTGAACCTGATGTTCGTCGGTTTCCCGATTGGCTCCTCAATGGGCGGCTTTATCTCCGCATGGTTGATCCCACACTATGGCTGGCAGAGCGTGCTGATTCTCGGTGGCGTGATGCCGCTGGCGCTGGCCGTAGCGCTTATTTTCCTGCTGCCGGAGTCCGCGCGTTATCTGGCGGTAAAAAATCAGCCTCAACAGCAGATTGCCCGCATTTTGCGCCGCATCGCGCCGCTGCCTGACAACACGTACTTTGTGTTGCAGGAGGTCGGCCAGGTGAAAGAGCAGTCCGCGCTGGGCGTGATTTTCTCCCCACGCTACCTCGTAGGCACCATCATGCTGTGTCTGACCTACTTCATGGGGCTGCTGATTTTCTATCTGCTGACCAGCTGGCTGCCGCTGCTGATCCGCGAAACCGGCGCGCCCCTGAGTCAGGCTTCGGTCATTACCGCTCTGTTCCCGCTGGGTGGCGGTATTGGCGTGCTGGTACTGGGCGCGCTGATGGACAAAATTAACCCCAATAAGGTGGTGGCAGTAGGGTATCTGCTGACCGGCGTTTTTGTCTGCCTGGTGGGTTTCTCAACCAGCAGCCTGGTCCTGATGGGCGTGATGGTGTTTATCGCTGGCACCATCATGAACGGCGCGCAGTCGTCAATGCCCGCGCTTGCCGCCGGGTTCTACCCAACGCAAGGGCGCGCTACCGGCGTCGCCTGGATGCTGGGGCTGGGTCGCTTCGGGGGGATTCTTGGCGCCTTCAGCGGCGCATTCCTGATGCAGGCCGAGCTGTCCTTTAAAACCATTTTCGCCCTGCTGGCTATCCCGGCGGTGCTGTCCGCGATTGCGCTGATGATCAAACACGTAGCCAGTAAACATCAGCAGAATCAAGGTGCCAGCGGCCCGGCATCGCTACCGGAGTCGGCGCAAAAAGTCTAATTCTTGCCCCGGCAGCCAGCCTGCCGGGGTCTCATGACGTTTTTTTACAAATGCTCATATAAGCCTAAGTCTACCTATTTATCAGTACATTAGCGTGAACTCGATCGCCGAACATTCCCGGTCCGTTGAAAAATATGGGCAGATAACGTTTGCTTTTGAGGTCTGAAGTATGCGTTAATGCCTCCACGGTTTGACATACAGACCACAAAGCAGTTGAGTAAAGCAGTTCCCTTCAAGGTTATCCATTGGTACCCCTCGTAGCGACATTTCCTTTACGCTTTAAATTCTGTAAAGCATGCCATATCGCCGTAAGGCTCAATTAATTTCTAAAGGTAATTTCTATGTCCGGTAAAATGACTGGTATCGTAAAATGGTTCAACGCTGACAAAGGTTTCGGCTTCATCACTCCTGACGATGGTTCTAAAGACGTGTTCGTACACTTCTCTGCTATCCAGAACGATGGCTACAAATCCCTGGACGAAGGTCAGAAAGTTTCCTTCACCATCGAAAACGGCGCTAAAGGCCCGGCAGCTGGCAACGTAACTTCTCTGTAAGTTCACGCCGCTAAGAATTATAAATCCCTGCCTTATGGCGGGGATTTTTTTA
>NZ_LXEU01000007.1 GCF_001654985.1 Kluyvera georgiana ATCC 51603 | reverse complement strand
TTATAACGTCGTAAAAACCCAGCCGCTCTCTTGCCACGTCAGGCTGTGTGTCAGCCGCAACCCCTGTAAAAACGCTTCATCGTGCGACGCCACAATCATCGCGCCGGGAAACCCCGCTAACGCCGCCTCAATCGCCTGCACCGATGCCAGATCGAGATGGTTGGTGGGCTCATCCAACAGCAAAAGCTGCGTCGATGCCCGACGCCACAACACACAAGCCAGCGCCGCCTTTAAGCGTTCGCCGCCGCTCAGCGTCGCCAGCGGCAGATTAACCTTATCTGCGCCCAGTTGAAGCTGTGCCAGCCGGGTCCGCAGCGCGCCCTCCTCTAATAGCGTCTCCCCCGCCCGCAGATGTGCCATAACCGACAAAGAGAGATCCAGTTGAGTAAGATGCTGATCCAGCCAGGCAGCGTTGACCGATAAACGGGTTTTACCCACGCCGTTACGCCCGACCAAGCCGCACCGCGACCGCTCCAGCGACAGATTCAGCGGGCCAAAAAGAGTATCGCCCGTCGCTAACTGACAGGTGACTTGATGCAAAATAAAAGAAGGGGATTGCGCACAATGGGCCATAAGCACTCCTGAGTGAAATCAATAACCCCCCTGCCCGCAGCATGTGCCCGGCAAGGATTCGAATTCAGCAGGTGTGTTTGTCCATTTTCAGTGTGCCTCAGTGAGACGAGGGATTCGTCGCGGCAAAGGATAAACGTATTGCCCGGTGGATTTCAAGACTATTTTTTACTCAGCATGCGACGCCGAAAGAAAAAAGCCTCCCGCATGCAGGAGGCTTTTATATTATTTAGCTCAATCTAATCGGATGTATTGAGAATACATCACACCGTCAGAATGGCGGGGATAATCCCCGCCATAAGCCCTTACTGTTTAATATCGCAGGCTAAAGATGCCGCTAATTCAGTATGGCCTTGCTTAATATGCAATTCACATAATGAATCACGAACCATCCAGGTAAATAATAGAATAGTGAGACATATCACTATTAAACTATACAACATAGATTTTTGCGGCATCCATCGCCTCCTGTGTTGATTTTCAACAAGTAAGAGGCTACCCTTATGGTGTTCATGCATAGAGGTGGCCTCATTCTGATTTAGAGTCAGGTGGGGCTTTTCTCTGTTTGCCTTTCGATGAATACCTGAGACAAACAGTCTCAAGCACCCACCGATATTCTACCTTAAAATAAGCACTGACCTATTTTGGTGTATTCCTAAAATATTTCTCACTTATCAATGAAATAATATTAAATATAGACCAGGCAATTATTAATGGTTCAAGTAATAAAACAGCAGATATAAAAAAACCTGCCGTCTGGCAGGTTTTTATTTAACGCTTTCGTGTTACTGGAGCAGCGAAATATCCGCTACCTGCAGGAACAATTCGCGCAGTTTGGAGAGCAACGTCAGACGGTTGATACGCACGTCTTTGTCGTCGGCGTTGACCATCACGTTCTCGAAGAAGGTGTCTACCGGCTCACGCAATGACGCCAGTTCAATCAACGCTTCCTGATAGCGACCTTCGGCAAAATACGGCTGAAGCTTGTCGCGCAGCACCACCAGGTGGCCCGCCAGCTTAATTTCCGCCGCATCTTTCAGTACGGAGGCGTGAACGATATCATTCAGCGTCTCGTCAGATTTCGCCAGAATGTTCGATACGCGCTTGTTGGCCGCAGCCAGCGCAGAAGACTCTTCCAGAGTACGGAAGTGAGACACCGCCTTCATACGCGCATCAAAGTCTGCCGGACGAGTCGGACGACGCGCCAGCACGGCCTGAATGGTGTCAACGCTATAGCCTTCATCCTGATACCAGGCACGGAAACGACCGAGCATAAAGTCGATAACCTCATCGACGACTTTCGCGTTGGTCAGCTTGTCACCATACAGACGTACCGCTTCTTCGGTGAGGGTCTGCAGATCCAGATTGAGGTTCTTCTCAACGATAATACGCAGCACGCCCAGCGCGGCACGACGCAGCGCAAACGGGTCTTTGTCGCCTTTCGGATGCTGGCCGATACCGAAGATACCCGCGAGGGTGTCCATCTTATCGGCGATCGCCAGCGCGCAGGCTACCGGGTTAGACGGCAGATCATCACCGGCAAAGCGCGGCTGATACTGCTCGTTAAGCGCCACCGCCACATCTTCTGCTTCGCCATCGTGACGCGCGTAGTGCATGCCCATCACGCCCTGAGTATCGGTGAACTCGAAGACCATGTTGGTCATCAGGTCACACTTAGACAGCAGGCCCGCACGAGTAGCGTGGTTCACATCAGCGCCAATCTGGCCGGCAATCCAACCCGCCAGCGCCTGAATGCGGTCAGTCTTGTCGCGCAGGGTACCCAGCTGTTGCTGGAACAGCACGGTTTGCAGACGCGGCAGATTATCTTCCAGACGCTTTTTACGGTCGGTATTGAAGAAGAACTCGGCATCCGCCAGACGCGGACGAACGACCTTCTCGTTACCGGAGATAATCTGGGTCGGATCTTTCGACTCGATGTTCGCGACGAAGATAAAGTTTGGCAGCAGCTTGCCGGCGTTGTCGTACACCGGGAAGTACTTCTGGTCGCCCTTCATGGTGTACACCAGCGCTTCCGCCGGTACCGCGAGGAATTTCTCTTCAAACTTCGCCGTCAGCACCACCGGCCATTCCACCAGCGAGGTGACTTCTTCCAGCAGGCTTTCACTCAGGTCAGCAACACCGCCAATCTTACGAGCCGCTTCTTCGGCGTCCGCTTTGATTTTAGCTTTACGCGCTTCGTAGTCAGCCATCACCATGCCGCGTTCCAGCAGAATTTGCGGATACTGGTCAGCATTGTCGATAGTGAACTCAGGCTCACCCATAAAGCGGTGGCCGCGAATGATGCGGTCAGACTGAATGCCCAGAATGGTAGCCGGAACGACTTTATCGCCCAGCAGCAGAGTCACAGTGTGCACTGGACGCACGAAGTGCACATCGTTAGCACCCCAGCGCATCAGTTTCGGAATCGGCAGCTTAGCCAGCGAGGTGGCAATCATGTTCGGCAGCAGCGCTTCGGTGCTTTCACCTTTAACGTGTGCGCGATACAGCAGCCATTCGCCTTTGTCGGTGGTCAGACGCTCGGCCTGATCGACGGTGATACCGCAGCCGCGCGCCCAACCTTCAGCCGCTTTGCTCGGTTTACCTTCCGCGTCGAACGCCTGGGCAATCGCCGGGCCACGCTTTTCGACTTCGCGATCCGCCTGTGCGGCCGCCAGATTTGCGACTTTCAGCGCCAGACGGCGCGGGGCAGCAAACCATTCAACTTTACCGTGCGCGAGGCCCGCGTTATCCAGCTCTGCGGTCACATTTGCCGCAAAAGATTCCGCCAGGTTGCGCAGCGCTTTCGGTGGCAGCTCTTCAGTGCCGATTTCCACCAGAAAAGTATTCTCAGACATGGCCGCCTCTTATTTATTCTTGTTGCACATCGGGAAGCCAAGGGCTTCACGGGAAGCGTAGTAAGCTTCTGCCACTGCTTTGGTCAGGGTGCGAATGCGCAGGATATAGCGCTGACGCTCGGTGACGGAGATGGCTTTACGCGCATCCAGCAGGTTAAAGCTATGGGCAGCCTTAAGAATACGCTCGTAGGCAGGCAGCGGCAGCGGGTTTTCCAGCGCCAGCAGCTGCTGGGCTTCTTTCTCATACTGCTCAAAGCAGGAGAACAGGAAGTCGACGTCGGCGTATTCGAAGTTATAGGTGGATTGCTCCACTTCGTTCTGATGGAACACGTCGCCGTAGGTGGTTTTACCCAGCGGGCCGTCGCTCCATACCAGATCGTAAACGCTGTCTACGCCCTGAATGTACATGGCCAGACGCTCCAGACCGTAGGTGATTTCACCGGTCACCGGCTTACACTCCAGGCCGCCGACCTGCTGGAAGTAGGTGAACTGCGTCACTTCCATGCCGTTCAGCCACACTTCCCAACCCAGACCCCAGGCACCCAGCGTCGGGTTTTCCCAGTTGTCTTCCACGAAACGAATATCGTGAATGGTCGGATCCATACCCAGCTCTTTCAGAGACCCAAGGTACAGCTCCTGAATATTTTCCGGAGACGGCTTAATCACCACCTGGAACTGGTAGTAGTGCTGTAAACGGTTCGGGTTTTCGCCATAACGGCCATCGGTTGGACGGCGGGACGGCTGCACGTAGGCAGTTGCCATCGGTTCTGGCCCCAACGCACGCAAGCAGGTCATGGGGTGAGAGGTGCCCGCGCCAACTTCCATGTCCAGTGGTTGAACAATGGTGCAGCCCTGACGAGCCCAGTAATCCTGTAAGGTCAGGATCAGGCCCTGGAAGGTCCTGGTATCAAACTTTTGCATATGATTTCGTGCTGGATACGTGTGGATTTAAAGGAAGGAGTCAGTATACCCGCTGGCTGCGAGATATACAGTATGAAACGGGGTTGTTTAGGGAAAATTGGGAAAAACAGGCCGGATTTTGCTGCTACCGGGCCTGTTTTAACGCATTGAGAGGTGTAAAAAGCCGCCGTCCGCGTCGAATGAACAGACAAAACTCTCATTACGTGACGTATAGCCACGCAGCTCGTAGCTGCCCTGGAAACGTTCAAATCCGGTTACGTCTATCTTCTGCACTGCCGTATTATAACGTGCCGCCGCATTGTCTTTGCAGAGCTGCTCCATGCTCAACGAGCGTGCAGGATTCATTTTCGCGCTTTGCGTTTTTTGCACCACCGGCTGTTCAGCCGACGAGCATCCAGCCAGCAGAATTAACACCAGCAAGGGAGAGAGAGACTTCATCATCATTATTTATCTTACCGGGCTGTTATTTTAGGCTGTACCCTTTCACACTTCCGCATTGTGCGAATCTCACCACAGCGCCACAAGCACAGAGTGCAAAACTCAGAATTATCCAGTGAAATAGCGCCCACGGCAGCGTGGTCTGAATACATTTATAGCGGAGATTAGGGTATCTGATGCAAGAAAAAATTAGCTGGATTGATAACTTACGCGGTATTGCCTGCCTGATGGTAGTGATGATCCATACCACAACCTGGTTTGTGACCCACCCGCACGACATCAGCCCGCTCAGTTGGGATCTGGCGAATGTTCTGAACTCTGCATCGCGCGTTAGCGTACCGCTGTTTTTTATGATCTCCGGCTACCTGTTTTTTGGCCCTCGCAGCGCGCAGCCGCGTCATTTCCTGCGCATTGCGCTATGCCTGCTGTTCTACAGCGCTCTCGCGCTACTCTTCATTGCCGCCTTTACCCATATCAATCTGGAGACGTCGCTGAAGAACCTGCTGCAAAAGCCGGTTTTCTACCATCTGTGGTTTTTCTTCGCCATCATGGTGATTTATCTGGTTTCACCGTTAATTGAGGTCAAGGCCGTCAGCGGCAAAATGCTGTTAGCGCTGATGGTGGTCATCGGTATTGTTGCTAACCCAAACACGCCGCCACTCAAAACCGACGGCGCAACCTGGCTGCCGGTGAACCTGTACATCAATGGAGATACCTTTTACTACGTACTTTACGGCCTGCTTGGCCGAGCATTGGGCACGATGGCGACGGACCGCAAGGGGCTGACGTGGATCTGCGGGTTAGTGTTTGTCGCTGGCGTCAGCATTATTTCGCGCGGCACGCTGCATGAGTTGCAATGGCGCGGTAACTTTGGCGACACCTGGTACGTCTACTGTGGTCCCATGGTTTTTCTCTGCGCGGCATCGCTATTCATCGTGATTAAAAACACGTTCAACCAACGCGTTCTACCGGGATTAGGCTTCATTTCTCGCCATTCTCTGGGCATCTATGGGTTTCACGCTTTTATCATTTACCTTCTGCGCAGCTGGAATATCGATCTCAAAAACTGGCCCGCGCTGGATATCCTGTGGGTATTTGCGATAACCCTTGCGGGCAGCCTCCTGCTCTCAATCGCACTCCAGCGCGTGGATAAGCGTAAGCTGGTTAGCTAGCATACTCTCGCTGCGGCCACAGCGCCGCCCCGTACATACAGGCAAACCATGCCGTGACGACGATACCTTTTTGGGGTAACGCCAGCGGCATATTCCATACCCCCACCAGCAGCAGCCCGGATGCCAGCAATAAAACCAGGCGGCATAACTGAGCAAATTGCACCTTCGCGGCCTGCCGGTAAGCCACGATCGTGAATATTCCCAGTACCAACATCGCCAGAAAATAGGCTTTATCTTCCAGCTGCGAGCAACCAGGCCAGATGCACATCAAATAGAGCGCGATGCCGACAATAAAGACCACACGCGGTGATTTAACGATAGTTCCCATGACGTACCTCTCTTACTGACAACGTCGTCATTATCGCTCACGATGGTTTATTAACACTGGAGAACACAATAAAAGCGGCAGTTTCGGAATACATCAAGACAAGACAGAGGGAAAATGCCCGCTCCTCAACGGAGCGGGGAGTAAAGCTTATCAGGACATTAATGGCAGCAAATGTTGATAAATCTGGCGGAACGTCTCGCGCTGCGGCGCATAATGCGCAACGCGTTCTGCATTTGGCCGATGCTCCTGCTCCAGCGCCAGCTGCGGCAGCAGGTCAGCATAGGGACGATCGTTATGGATAGCTAGCTGTGCCAGGCGCGCTGCGCCCAGAGCCGGACCGACATCCCCCCCCGTGCGGTAATCAAGTTGCTTGCCGCAAATATCCGCCAGCATCTGCCGCCAGTAGGCGCTGCGCGCGCCGCCGCCGATAAGGGTAATGCTTTTCGGTTCCACGCCGCAGGCGTGCACCACGTCCATACCGTCAGCCAGCGCAAAGCCTACGCCCTCCAGTACCGCACGTGCCAGCTCGGCCGGGCCATGTTGGTGGGTTAACCCAAAGAACACGCCCTTTGCCTGCGGATTATTGTGCGGCGTACGCTCCCCGGAGAGATACGGTAGGAACCACACCGGCCCCGCGTTAACATCGGCCTTCTCCGCCGCGGCAATCAGCGCGGGAACCGTCCCCAGACCGGTTAACTTCGCCGCCCAGTCAAGACAGGATGCCGCACTCAGCATCACCGACATCAGATGCCAGCGCCCCGGCAGCGCATGGCAGAAACTGTGTACCGCGCTTTCCGGTTTACTGAGGAAACCTTCGCTTACGGCGAAGTAAACACCTGAAGTGCCTAAGGAAAGCATCGCCTGGCCCGCATCCGCCATGCCGACGCCCACGGCTCCTGCTGCATTATCACCACCGCCGGCCACTACCGGCACAGCAGGCATATCCCACGCGCTGGCGACTGACGCCAGCAAGTGTCCGGTTACGCCGCAGCCTTCAAACAGGGCGGGCATGTTATCGCGGGTCAACTGGCAAGCCGCGAGCATCTCATCGCTCCAGTCGCGTTTCGCCACGTCCATCCACATCGTACCTGCCGCATCCGACATATCGCTGGCGAAATCGCCGGTCATACGCAGACGCAGATAATCTTTCGGCAGCAGCACTTTATCGACCTGACGGAAAACCTCCGCTTCGTGGCGCTGAACCCACAGCAGCTTCGGCGCGGTGAAACCAGGCATCATCAGGTTGCCGGTAATGTTACGTGAGGCTTTAACCTGCGCTTCCAGCAGTTGGCACTCCTGCGCGCAACGACCATCGTTCCACAAAATTGCCGGTCGCAATACGCGCTGTTGCTTATCCAGCAGCGTGGCGCCGTGCATCTGCCCGGCAATCCCCAGGGCTTTCACCCCGCGCAGGCTATGCTGTTGCCCAAGCCCCTTCATCGCACGATCCGTCGCCTGCCACCAGTGCTCAGGATCCTGCTCGGACCACAGTGGATGCGGACGGGAAACCGTCAGTTTTTCCGTTTGCGAGGCCAGCACGGTGCCCTGCTCATCAAGTAGAATGGCCTTAACGCCAGACGTGCCTAGATCTATGCCGATATACATCGCAACTGCTCCTTTAGGTGGTACGATGCCCGGAAGCTTACGCCCCGGGCATGGTGTACGGCAAAAACCGAGATTACTTGTCGAACAGGTAGTGATTGACCAGCCCTTCCAGCAGCTCCTGATGCCCGCTCTGGTGCTGTGGCGCCAGCTGATTCTGCTCAGCATATTTCGCCAGATCCTGCAGCGACATCTGGCCTTTAAGAATCTGCTGACCCAGCTCGCCGTTCCAGCCGGCATAGCGTTTCGCAACGCGTTTATCCAGCTCGCCGCCTTCAATCATGCGTGCCGCGACTTTCAGCGACAGCGCCATGGTATCCATCGCGCCAATATGGCCATAGAACAGGTCATATTTGTCGGTGCTCTGGCGACGGACTTTGGCGTCAAAGTTCAGGCCGCCGGTGGTAAACCCACCCGCTTTCAAAATTTCATACATCACCAGCGCGTTTTCTTCCACGCTGTTCGGGAACTGGTCGGTATCCCAACCCAGCTGCGCATCGCCGCGGTTCGCGTCAACCGAACCAAACAGGCCCAGCGCGATGGCGGTGGCGATTTCGTGATGGAACGAGTGGCCCGCCAGCGTCGCATGGTTCGCTTCGATATTCAGCTTGATCTCTTTCTCCAGACCGAACTGTTTCAGGAAGCCATACACGGTTGACGCATCGTAATCGTACTGGTGTTTGGTCGGTTCCTGCGGTTTTGGCTCAATCAACAGCGTACCCTGGAAGCCGATTTTGTGTTTGTGCTCAACAACCATCTGCATAAAGCGGCCAATCTGCTCGCGCTCCTGACGCAGATCGGTATTCAGCAGGGTTTCATAACCTTCACGGCCGCCCCACAGCACGTAGTTTTCGCCGCCCAGTTTATGGGTTGCGTTCATCGCGGTGAACACCTGCGTCGCCGCCCAGCTAAACACTTCCGGATCCGGGTTCGTCGCCGCACCTGCGCCGTAGCGCGGGTTGGTAAAGCAGTTCGCGGTGCCCCACAGCAGCTTCACGCCGCTCTGCTGCTGTTTCTCCGCCAGCACATCAACCATCTGCGCAAAGTTGTTCAGGTATTCTTTCAGGCTAGCGCCTTCCGGGGAGACGTCTACGTCATGGAAGCAGTAGTAAGGTACGTTCAGCTTGTGGAAGAATTCAAAAGCGACATCGGCTTTGCGTTTTGCAAGCTCGATGGCTTCACCTGGCTGCTGCCATGGACGATTAAAGGAGCCGACCCCGAACATGTCCGCGCCGTTCCAGCAGAAGGTATGCCAGTAGCAGGCGGCGAAGCGCAGGTGATCTTCCATACGTTTGCCCAGCACCAGTTCGTCCGGGTTGTAGTGGCGGAACGCCAGCGGGTTTTCGGTTTTTGGGCCTTCGAAACGAACGCGATCCAGTTGGTCGAAATATGCTTGCATAATGAACTCCATAATCTGACAGGCGGCGAGGAATAATTCGTTTGGTCATAGTGAATTCTGAATGGCGGCCGCTCAATTACGTTATTTCACACTGCTATTAAGAGAATCCACAAATGTGCGCTAGCTCGCAAAATAAAATAGAATCAACCTCATTTTATGTACGCAAATTTTTCAGTCTCTATTTTGAAAATCAGATCGCGGTCATAAATCAGCAATTAAACGAAATATCGTAATAGGAAGATAAAAATCTGTAATTGCCAGCCGCCGCCTGCATGTTAAAAAATTGCTGCGAGTTAAGTCATCTCCGTTTCTTTTATCGCCAATCTCATCACCTTATCCCTACAAAAGGCATTACGATTATGAAGATAAAGAACCTTTGCCTCACTCTCTGCGCCTCACTGCTCCTCACCAGCATGGCGAGCAGCGCCAAAGAAGTTAAAATCGGTATGGCCATTGATGACCTACGCCTCGAACGCTGGCAAAAAGACCGCGATATTTTTGTTAATAAAGCCGAACAGCTTGGCGCACAGGTTTTTGTGCAGTCAGCCAACGGCAATGAAGAAACGCAAATGTCGCAGATCGAAAATATGATCAACCGTGGCGTAGACGTCCTTGTCATTATTCCTTATAACGGCCAGGTACTTAGCAACGTCATTAAAGAAGCGAAACAGGAAGGCATTAAAGTATTAGCTTATGATCGCATGATAAATAATGCTGATATTGATTTTTATATTTCCTTCGATAACGAAAAAGTCGGCGAAATGCAGGCACAGAGCCTGGTCAACAAGGTTCCCCAGGGGAATTATTTCCTGATGGGCGGCTCGCCGGTTGATAATAATGCCAAGCTGTTCCGCGCCGGTCAGATGAAAGTCTTAAAACCGTACATTGATGATGGCAAAATAAAAGTCGTCGGCGATCAATGGGTTGACGGTTGGCTGCCGGAAAACGCGCTCAAGATTATGGAAAATGCCCTCACCGCCAATAACAACAAAATTGACGCGGTTGTCGCGTCTAACGACGCGACGGCAGGCGGCGCAATTCAGGCGTTAAGCGCGCAAGGCCTGGCGGGCAAGGTGGCTATTTCCGGCCAGGACGCTGACCTGGCGGGGGTGAAACGAATCCTCAATGGCACCCAAACAATGACCGTGTATAAACCGATTACCCTGCTGGCAAACAGCGCCGCTGAAATTGCCGTCGAGTTAGGTAATGGTCAGCAGCCAAAATCGGATGCCACGCTCAATAACGGGCTGAAAGATGTTCCATCGCGCCTGTTAACCCCTATCGAAGTCAATAAAACCAACATTGACGATACCGTTGTGAAAGATGGTTTTCATAAGAAGAGTGAACTCTGAATAGTATGCCCCGGCCATCAGGCCGGGGCAGCGTAGCCACCGGGTATATCCGGTAGCCAGGCTTACGTGGAGCACAAGTACTTATGTCATATTTACTTGAAATGAAGAACATTACCAAAACCTTCGGGGTGGTTAAGGCTATCGATAATGTCAGCCTGAGATTAAACCCAGGCGAAGTTGTTTCGCTGTGTGGCGAAAACGGCTCCGGCAAATCGACCTTAATGAAGGTGCTTTGCGGTATTTATCCGCATGGTAGCTATGACGGGGAAATTATTTTTGCCGGCGAAACGCTACAGCCGACGCACATTCGCGACACCGAACGTAAAGGTATTGCTATTATTCACCAGGAGCTGGCGCTGGTTAAACATTTGACCGTGCTGGAAAATATTTTTCTTGGTGCGGAAATCAGCCGCCATGGCGTGCTCGATTACGACATCATGACCCTGCGCTGCGAAAAGCTGCTGGCTCAGGTCAATCTCGCGATTTCGCCCGATACCCGCGTCGGTGATTTGGGTCTTGGACAGCAGCAGCTGGTTGAAATTGCCAAAGCGCTCAATAAACAGGTGCGCCTGCTGATCCTCGATGAACCCACCGCATCGCTGACCGAGCAGGAGACCGCCGTCCTGCTGGATATCATCCGCGACCTACAAAACCACGGCATCGCCTGTATCTATATTTCGCACAAGCTGAATGAAGTCAAAGCCATATCCGACACGATCTGCGTGATCCGCGACGGTCAGCATATCGGCACCCGCGACGCCAGCAACATGACGGAAGATGACATCATCACCATGATGGTTGGCCGCGAGCTGACGGCGCTCTACCCCAGCGAACCGCATACCGCAGGCGAGGAGATCCTGCGCGTCGAACACCTGACCGCATGGCATCCGGTTAATCGTCATATCAAACGCGTTAACGACATTTCCTTCAGTCTCAAACGTGGCGAGATTCTCGGCATTGCCGGATTGGTCGGCGCAGGCCGTACTGAGGCGGTACAGTGTCTGTTTGGCGTCTGGCGAGGCCGCTGGGAGGGACGTGTTTTTATCGACGGTAAACAGGTCGATATCCGTAACTGCCAGCAGGCGATAGGCCACGGCATTGCGATGGTGCCAGAGGACCGCAAAAAAGACGGCATCGTGCCGGTCATGGCGGTAGGCAAGAATATCACGCTGGCCGCGCTCAACGACTTCAGCGGAACATTGAGCAGCCTCGACGATGCCAAAGAACAGCAGTGCATACTGCAATCGATACAACGGCTGAAGGTGAAAACCTCTTCGCCGGATCTGGCCATAGGGCGGCTGAGTGGCGGCAACCAGCAGAAGGCGATACTGGCCCGCTGTCTGCTGCTCAACCCACGCATCCTGATTCTTGATGAACCCACTCGCGGTATCGACATCGGCGCGAAGTATGAAATCTACAAGCTTATCAATCAATTGGTGCAGCAAGGCATTGCCGTCATCGTTATCTCGTCGGAGCTACCAGAAGTGCTGGGGCTCAGCGACCGGGTGCTGGTCATGCACGAAGGGAAACTCAAAGCTAACCTGGTGAACCATAACCTGACTCAGGAAAATGTGATGGAAGCCGCCTTAAGGAGCGAACGCCATGTCGAAAAACAATCCGTCTGAAATGAAACTGGCAGCCCCAGCGACATCCCCGGCGCTGCGGCTAAAATCCCTGAACTTACAGGTTTTCGTCATGATCGCGGCCATTATTGCGATCATGCTGTTTTTCACCTGGACCACCGATGGCGCTTACCTGAGCGCACGTAACGTCTCCAACCTCCTGCGCCAGACCGCCATTACCGGCATTCTGGCCGTGGGTATGGTGTTTGTGATTATCTCGGCTGAGATAGACCTTTCCGTCGGCTCGATGATGGGCCTGTTGGGGGGAGCGGCGGCGATTTTCGACGTCTGGCTCGGCTGGCCGCTACCGATCACCATTATCGTGACGCTGGCGATGGGGCTGGTACTTGGCGCATGGAACGGATGGTGGGTGGCCTATCGTAAGGTGCCGTCGTTTATCGTCACCCTCGCCGGGATGCTGGCATTTCGCGGCATTTTGATTGGCATCACCAACGGTACCACCGTGTCGCCTACCAGCGCAGCGATGTCGCAAATAGGTCAGAGCTATCTGCCGGACGGCATCGGTTTTACCTTTGGTGCCGTGGGGCTGATGGCATTCATCGCCTGGCAATGGCGTGGCAGAGTCCGCCGCCAGTCGATGGGGCTGTCAACGCCTGCCTCCACCGGCGTAGTGGGTCGTCAGGCCCTGACGGCAGTGATCGTGCTGGGGGCTATCTGGCTGTTGAATGATTATCGCGGCGTTCCGACGCCGGTGCTGCTGCTTACGCTGCTGCTGCTCGGTGGCATGTTTATGGCTACCCGTACCGCCTTTGGCCGCCGTATCTACGCTATCGGCGGCAACATTGAAGCCGCGCGCCTCTCCGGTATTAACGTTGAGCGTAACAAACTGGCGGTATTCGCCATTAATGGTTTGATGGTGGCAATTGCCGGGCTGATCCTGAGCTCACGTCTCGGGGCCGGTTCACCGTCGGCAGGGAACATCGCCGAGCTGGATGCCATCGCAGCCTGCGTGATCGGCGGGACCAGCCTCGCTGGCGGCGTGGGCAGCGTTGCCGGTGCGGTCATGGGGGCATTTATTATGGCGTCCCTCGACAACGGAATGAGCATGATGGACGTCCCCACTTTCTGGCAATATATCGTGAAAGGTGCGATTTTATTGCTTGCCGTATGGATGGACTCAGCGACCAAACGGCGTGCGTAATTGCCTGTCCGTGGTGTTGCCGAATCAGTAATCGGCAACACCTCTCATGATTCGCGAGGAACCCTGAACCATGTTTGGAAAACGTCACCGCGTGACGCTGTTATTCAACGCCAACAAAGCCTTTGACCGTCAGGTGGTTGAAGGTGTCGGCGAATATTTGCAGGCGTCGCAGTCAGAGTGGGATATCTTCATTGAAGAAGATTTCCGCGCACGAATCGAAAATATCAAAGAGTGGCTGGGTGACGGCGTTATCGCCGACTATGACGACCCTACTATTGAAGCGCTGCTCACCGATGTAGACGTCCCCATCGTTGGCGTTGGCGGCTCCTATCACCGCCAGGAGCAGTACCCGCCCGTTCACTACATCGCGACCGACAACTACGCGCTGGTAGAAAGCGCTTTTTTGCATCTTAAAGAAAAAGGCGTCCACCGTTTCGCCTTCTACGGTCTACCCACCGCCAGCGGTAAGCGCTGGGCCGAGGAGCGTGAATACGCTTTCAGCCAGATTGTCGCCAAAGAAAAATACCGCGGCGTCATCTATCAGGGCCAGGAAACCGCGCCGGAGAACTGGCAGCATGCACAAAATCGTTTAGCCGATTGGCTGCAAACCCTGCCGCCGCAAACCGGCATTATTGCCGTCACCGATGCCCGCGCCCGTCATGTTCTTCAGGCTTGCGAACATCTGCATATTCCGGTGCCAGAAAAGCTGTGCGTCATCGGTATTGATAACGAAGAGTTAACCCGCTATCTCTCCCGCGTGGCGCTCTCGTCAGTGGCGCAGGGGGCTCGACAGATGGGATACCAGGCAGCCAAGCTGATGCAGCGCCTGCTCGATAACGAGGTTCTGCCGCTCCAGCGGGTGCTGGTGCCGCCGATGCGGGTGATGGAACGACGTTCAACCGACTACCGTTCCCTAAACGACCCGGCCGTCATTCAGGCCATGCACTACATTCGCAATAACGCCTGCAAGGGAATTAAGGTTGAACAGGTGCTGGACGCCGTCGGCATCTCACGATCGAATCTGGAGAAGCGCTTTAAAGAGGAAGTGGGTGAGACCATTCACGCCGTGATCCATAGCGAGAAGCTGGAAAAGGCGCGCAGCCTGCTGGTTTCGACATCGCTGTCGATTAACGAGATTTCGCAGATGTGCGGCTATCCGTCGCTACAGTATTTCTATTCGGTATTCAAAAAAGAGTACGACACCACGCCTAAAGAGTATCGCGAGCAGCACAGCGAGGCGCTGATTCAAGCCTGACCTCCGCCCACAAAAAAGGCCTTCCGATGGAAGGCCTTTTTGATATTCAGCAGCGATTACATATGTGCCGCAATCAGACGCTGGTTATCCTGATACATCGCGAACAGGTAGTCGTTATAGCTCGAACCTTTGGTCGAATACCCTTTCAGCTTATGGATCATCGCGGTTGCGGTGACTTCCTGATCCGTTTTACGCAGCTGAGCGCGCGACTTACGGAACGAGGCATAGGCCGGATGCGTATTCAGGTTGGTTGCATACGCCTGCACCGACTCTTTTACGGAGCCGAACTTGGTGTAGCCGTTGACGGAACCTGCGCCATTTTTACAGCCTCTGCCGCACTTCATGCCGAACAGGTTGTTATTTGCGCGGGCCAGCTTAGACGTACCCCAGCCGCTTTCGGCTGCGGCCATCGTAGCCACCATGCTGCCCGGGATAATATCGACGCGCTCAAGCAGCGAATTCCACGGCACCTTACGGGTGTTGCCGTTCCAGCTGACTTTGTAGCGTGCGGCGATATCTTTCAGGCGCGCACGTTCAGACGGCGACCAACGGCCTTCGTACTGTTTGGAAATCAACCAGTTACGATCCGCCGTGATGGCAGCATTTTGACTTGTGATATAAGGCATTACCGTCCGGAGAAACGCTCTTTTCCTTGGGGTTCCGGAAGGGTATTTTCGCAAATCAGGAAGTGAACTACTCTTTACACTATTGCGAGAATACTCTTGTTTACTGCTGGCCTTATTAAAACTTGTCTTTGTTACCGAGGCTTTCTGATGCTTTGTTACCGTGTGTGTTTTTGCGAACACCCCACCTGAAAATGTGCAGATGAGTAACATTAGTATCGCGGCCCCATATCGTCGAATGGGAGTCGATATCATTAGGTCTCCTGGTCGGATGCAATCATTCCAACGCCTTCTTATTTCATAAAATTGAGAGCTGAATCTCAAATTATAACAAAAATAGCCCTTCAACGCACGCTTAAGAAATAGTCCGATTCCGAAACGAGCAAACGGACGCGATTCAGCATAGGACAAATTGCGCAGACAAAATGCCGGGCATATCTCATTTTAGCTCATTTTTTGAGCTCCATCACTCAGCCCTTTTCCTCCTCCTTCGCGAAGGAGGAGTACAGTGGGGTAAACTGCTGGCACACTGGGAAAAACACGTTCTGGCACAGGATAACGCTATGAAGCTTGCCGCCCTTGTACCGCTACTGCTCCCCGCTTTTGCCAATGCCGCCAGCTGGACCGCGCAGGATTTTCCCGCCTTCTCTGCCGATGGAACGGGGAAGTTCACCAGTCAAAAAATGCTCACAAAGGGTACCCGTCCTTTGAGGGTGAATCTTGAGCAACAGTGCTGGCAACCCTCTGGCGCCATTCGTCTTAACCAGATGCTGTCGCTCGAACCTTGCCATGGCGATGCGCCACAGTGGCGCCTGTTTCGCGACGGCAGCTATACGCTGGAGATTGATACCCGCTCCGGCACGCCCACGCTGACTATCTCCGTGCAAAGCGCGGCACAGGACGGCAGTGCCCAGGCGAAGGTTCGCCAGTGCCCGCGCTGGGACGGTAAGCCACTGACGCTGGATGTCGGTCAGACCTTCGCCGAAGGCAGCACTGTGCGCGATTTTTATAGCGGGAAGACCGCCGTCGTCACCCAGGGCAAAATTACGCTACAGCCCGCAGAAAACAGCAATGGCCTACTGCTGCTGGAAAGCGCCGACGTCATCACAACTGCACCGTTCAGTTGGCATAACGCGACCGTTTATTTCGTGCTTACGGACCGTTTTGTCAACGGCGATCCCAGCAATGACAACAGCTATGGGCGCCATAAAGACGGCATGCAGGAGATCGGCACCTTCCACGGCGGCGATCTAAAAGGATTAACGAGCAAGCTCGACTATCTGCAAGCACTCGGCGTCAATGCGCTGTGGATCAGCTCACCACTCGAGCAAATTCACGGCTGGGTTGGCGGAGGCACCAAAGGGGATTTCCCGCACTATGCCTATCACGGCTACTACACTCAGGACTGGACCCGGCTCGACGCCAATATGGGGACCGAAGATGACCTGCGCGCGCTGGTTGATGGTGCGCACCAGCGCGGCATCCGTGTCCTCTTTGACGTGGTCATGAACCATACTGGCTATGCCACGCTGGCGGATATGCAGGAGTATCAGTTCGGGGCGCTATACCTGAAAGGCGATGAGATAACGAAAACGCTGGGCCAGCGCTGGACGGACTGGAAGCCCGGCGCAGGGCAAAGCTGGCACAGCTTTAACGACTACATCAACTTCAGCGACAAAGCCGCATGGGAGAAATGGTGGGGCAAGGCGTGGATCCGCACCGATATTGGCGACTACGACAACCCTGGTTTCGATGACTTGACCATGTCACTGGCGTTTCTGCCCGATCTGAAAACAGAATCGACGACGCCGAGCGGGATGCCAAATTTCTATCAACACAAAGCGGATACCCACGCCCGCGCTGTCGACGGTTTTACACCGCGTGACTACCTCACCCACTGGCTCAGCCAATGGGTACGCGATTATGGTATTGACGGCTTCCGCGTCGATACGGCTAAGCACGTTGAGCTGGCGGCCTGGCAGCAGCTCAAATCGCAGTCGGTTGATGCACTGGCAGCCTGGAAAAAAGCTAATCCGCAAAAGGCCATGGACGATGCGCCATTCTGGATGACGGGTGAAGCCTGGGGCCACGGCGTGATGCAAAGTGATTACTACCGACACGGCTTTGACGCGATGATTAACTTTGATTATCAGGATCAGGCCGCCAGAGCCAGCGACTGCCTGGCCAACATCGACCCGATCTGGCAGCAAATGACCGATAAGCTGCAAAGCTTTAACGTCCTGAGCTACCTTTCATCGCATGATACGCGACTGTTCCGCGAGCAAGGCGGCAACGCCGCCGAACTCCTGCTGCTCGCGCCGGGCGCAGTGCAAATCTTTTACGGCGACGAGTCTAATCGTCCGTTTGGCCCAACGGGTTCTGACCCGCTGCAAGGCACGCGTTCATCAATGAACTGGCAGGATGTCGCCGGAAAATCCGCCGCCACGCTGGCGCACTGGCAAAAACTGGGACAGTTCCGCGCACGTCATCCGGCGATTGGTGAAGGGAAACAAACCACGCTGTCGCTCTCTCAGGGCTACGGGTTTGTACGAGACTACGGTGAGGACAAAGTCATGGTGGTCTGGGCCGGCAAGCGCTGATTTACACTCCTCCAGGCCCGCGGCATAATTGCGGGCCTTTGTAGAATAAATAACTTAAAATTTTACAATTAACAATTTTATTCACTACAGACTCTGCATTAGTGCCATTTGCACCACATCGTGAGTGGCGTTATCGTTACCCACTTCACAGAACAAGCAATAGAAATCCGGCTATGACATTTTCACTTTTCGGCGACAAATTCACCCGCCATTCAGGCATTACCCGCCTGATGGAAGACCTCAACGACGGTTTACGCACCCCTGGCGCCATCATGCTTGGCGGCGGTAACCCGGCCCAGATTCCAGAGATGAATAGCTATTTTAAGCATCTACTGGCGGAGATGCTGGAAAGCGGCAAAGTCTCTGAAGCGCTGTGCAATTACGACGGTCCGCAGGGGAAAAACGAACTGCTGGTCGCGTTGGCCGATATGCTGCGTAATGAATTAGGTTGGGATATTGCACCACAGAATATTGCACTAACAAACGGCAGCCAAAGCGCGTTTTTCTACTTGTTCAACCTGTTTGCTGGCCGTCGTGCCGACGGTACCACTCGTAAGGTCCTGTTCCCACTCACACCCGAGTATATTGGCTATGCCGACTCGGGGTTAGAAGACGACCTTTTCGTTTCAACTCGCCCCCATATTGAGCTGCTGCCGGAAGGCCAGTTTAAGTATCACGTCGATTTCGAAAATCTGCCGATCGGCAAAGATACCGGGATGATCTGCGTGTCACGCCCGACCAACCCGACGGGGAACGTCATCACCGATGATGAACTGAAACAGTTGGATGCGCTTGCGCATCAGCACGGCGTGCCGCTGGTTATCGATAATGCCTACGGGGTCCCCTTCCCGGGCATTATTTTCAGCGAAGCGACACCGCTGTGGAATCCGAATATCGTGCTGTGCATGAGCCTGTCTAAACTTGGCCTGCCGGGTAGCCGCTGCGGCATCATCATCGCCGATGAAAAAATTATCGCTGCTATCAGCAACATGAACGGCATTATCAGCCTCGCTCCTGGCGGGATTGGCCCAGCGATCATGTGCGAGATGATCAAGCGCCGCGATCTGCTGCGCCTGTCGAATACCGTTATCAAGCCGTTTTACTACCAGCGCGTGCAGGAAACCATCGCCACTATCCGCCGCTATTTGCCGGAAGAGCGTTGCCTGATCCACAAACCGGAAGGCGCGATTTTCCTGTGGCTATGGTTTAAAGATCTGCCGATCACCACCGAGACACTCTACCAGCGCCTGAAAAAACGCGGCGTGCTGATGGTGCCTGGGGATTTCTTCTTCCCGGGTCTGGATAAGCCATGGGAACACACTCACCAATGCATGCGTATGAACTATGTGCCGGATCCAGACAAAATTGAAGCCGGGGTAAAAATCCTTGCTGAAGAAATTGATTTAGCCTGGCGCGAACATCAATAATATACAATATATCGGCCTCTAGTATTAGAGGCCGATATATTCTGTGAACTCAGTTGTTATTTTAAAAACGAACACCAAAAAGTTTTACCCCCTTCCTCGCTCAGATTACTCCCAATTTAAAGCGCCATTTCATTACGACTAAACATTCAACACTAATATTCACTCCGGCTTAACGTGTTAAAAAACAAGTAACAGCATGTTTCATAAGCGCATATTATTTTACATAGCAGACTTTGTTTATCCCTAAATAAAATCGGATTTATTCAGCCTTTCGTATGAAAAGAAACGCACCATGCAAGGCTTTATTTTCTACTTACACTGATTAATACGCACTCGGCGTTTTAACTGGTGGAGTATGGTTATGAACTCTAAAAACGTTAGCCATTTAAGCATTATTGCTATGGCGGTTCTTATTGCATTCTCACTCTCCGCCTGTAGCGGTAGCGGCGGGGGCTCTCATTCAACGGCTAAAAACGGCAGCACCCAGGGCAGCGGCTCTGGCGGCGGTGATGGTGGTGGGGATGGTGGTGGTGATGGCGGCGGCGATGGCGGCAGCAACGGTGGTGGCACGACGGCAAATAACTCGGTGAGCAGCATCGTTGGCGATACTGGCAAAGCGGTTTCCGGCGTAGGCGATACCTTAAGCGGCCTGGGAAGCCAACTGACTACCACAACCGGCAATAATCCGGTGACCTCAACGATTTCGACCACGGTGAGCGGCGTGGGTAACGCTGTCGATACGCTAGGAACCGGCGTCACTAATGGTATAGGTAATTCCTCAAATACTAACGGCGTGGGAACCACATTGCAGGGTACAACAAGCACTGTCACCGTGCTGGGTAACACGGTATCCAACGTAGGTACCGGCCTGTCATCAAGCACCTCCGGGACGCCGGTCGCGGGCGTGACCGGCGTGGTAGGCAACGTCGTCAACAGCGCAGGACAGATCGTGAGCGGCACGGGGACCGGGTTGACGAGTACACTGCAAAGCCCGGGCGTAACCGCCACAACCACCGGCGTGACCTCGGTGGTGAATAATACACTGTCCGGTGTACAGGGCGTAACCCAAGGAGTGGGGACCGCTACAGGTTTGGGCACCCCGGTTAACGGGTTACTGACTCAAGTAGGGACGACAGTGAGCGGTGTGGGAAGCCAGGTTGGCACCACCTCTCCAACGCTGAGCGGCGTAGGCCAGGTTGTCTCCAGCGTCGGTAATATCGTGACCGATGCCGGTGGTCTGGTAAAACCAACCGGCACCAGTACCGGAACCAGCGGCGGCCTGCTGGCTAATGTCACGGGTAGTCTGAACGTGAGCACAACCACCAATGCAGGTTCAACAAGCGGTAGCACTACCAGCACAGGAACCAGCAGCGGTACTTTAGGTGGTTTAAGCGGCCTACTCAGCGGGTTAACGACAAAAAAATAAGCTATATATTTATTAATGCCTTCCGTGCCCCCGCAATGGGGGCACGTTTTTCAGCAGAATAACAAGAATCATCCTTGCACAATAAAATACACAAGGAATGCGTCATGAAAACTACCCTGGTTTATGCGCTATCGGGGGTCGTTCTGCTTAATATTGCCAGAGCAGACACATTACCCGCATTGATTGACCCGAATAACCCGGCCAAAGCAGAACAAAACAGCACACCGCAGGCCCCCGCAGCCGCCGCGCCAGGTTTAAGCGTTAGCGTGCCCAAAAATAAATTAACGCCTGAAACACTGATTAAAGTCGATCATATTCAATTTATTGGCGGTACAGTATATCCATTAAAAGAGTTATTACGTCCTTTTGTCCCCTACGCACATAAACAAGTTCCGCTAAAAACGCTGATTGGTCTGGTTAACGATATTACGCTGCGCTATCGCGCCGACGGTTATCCACTCTCTTATGCCTGGCTTCCGGATGACAACTTCCAGGACGGTACGCTCAAGATTGTTCTTGTCGAAGGCTACGTCGCCCACAGCGATATTAA
>NZ_LXEU01000006.1 GCF_001654985.1 Kluyvera georgiana ATCC 51603 | reverse complement strand
AAGAGTAATAACCCCAATATCGCCGAACGCCTGAAACGTCTGGCGGCAAAAATCATGGCGGAAAAACCGCTGACCCAGGCCACCTTCGACCGCTATACCCAACTGATGACACGCACGCCGGGCGTGACCGTCGACGCGAATGCTCAGCTGCCGCAGAATATCTACGGCGCAGCGGCGATGCAGGCCGTCAGTATGCAGCCGCATATCTGGGACATCTCTTCAACCATCGACACCCGTCGCAGCCAGAATATGGCGTTCGTGAACGGCTCACTCAGCAATTTAACCAGCTACGGCGATCAATTGGGGGTCGCCACGTTGATTCCGCTCGATAGCTCAACGCGCAAATCCTATCTTGGGTTGAACTATCAACAGTTCCTGACGGACGAAGGACTGATGATGCAGCTCAAGGGCAGCTTTTATCGCGAGGATCCTCGCGACTACTCGCGCCTGCTGAACTTCTCCGATGGCTATTTAGAATCGCGCCAGAAAACCACCCAATACAACGGTGGCGCGATGTTCAGCTATCCGGTGATCTTAACCGGCAAACGGCAGTTCAATATTAACGGCGGGGTGGATTACACCGACCGCCGTAACGACAACCACATCCTCGCCGTCGTCAACGATCAAGCGTTGGGCAGCGTGACGCAAAAATCACATGTGCGCTACCCGGCCCTCGAACTCGGAATGAACGGCTTTCAGGCCTTCGACCGCGCCAGCATCAACGGCAAGCTGACGTTGCGCCAGGGGATTAATGCCTCTTCGCTTGCCGACGCCGCGCCGGTGCAAGGCAACGACCTTTCGTTTACGCTATGGAAAAGCAATATCGATGCGGCGTGGATGATCACGGATACATGGCGTCTCTCCACCTCACTGGAAGGCGATTGGTCAGATAACGATTTGCCCGAGCCCGAACGTATCAGCTTTGGTGCCCAGCGCTTTGGCCGCGGCTACCAGGACGGCGAAGCCAGCGGTGACTACGGTTATGGCGGCCAGCTTGAGTTGCGTTATCTGCATCAACGTAAGGAGAGCACGTGGATTGCCACCGTACAGCCTTACGTACTGGCCGATACCGCGCAAACCTGGTTCAACGCGCCGGGGTTACCGCATCAGCGGCTGGCATCGGTAGCAACCGGGGTGATGGTTGGCGACAACAAACACTACAGCGTCACGGTCGAGGCAGCGCGACCTGTCGGTGATATGCCAACCGACACGCGCAGCCGTGAATGGCGCTACAGCCTGACCTTCAGCTGGAACTTCAATAATCTACATTAAACGCGATGCGGCAAGCTGGCCAACATCAATACAGGCCAGCGCCCCCGTCGGGCAGGCGGCCACGCAGGCAGGCCCCTCCTCACGATGGCGGCACAAATCGCACTTAATCGCCTGTGGCCGTGCCTGCTGGACGGCCACGGTCATTGCCCCAAACGGACACGCCAGCATGCAGCTCTTGCAGCCAATACAGCACGCCTGATCGACCCGAATCATATCCTTTTCACGGGTTATCGCTCCCGTTGGGCAAACATTACCGCAAGGCGCGTCTTCGCACTGATGACACGCCACCGCCGTTGAGAAAGCATCACCCTTCACCACGCGAATACGGGGTAAAAAGGCCTCGCGCGAAACGGTGGCACAGGCCTGCTGTTCCTGATGCGCCACCACGCAGGCCACTTCGCAGGTCCGGCAGCCAATACACTTTAAGGAATCAGCGACAATAAACGGATTCATACCCCTCTCCGTGACGGTTAGTAAACCCTAAGAGTGCCAGAGCGGCATACGGTTACGCTTTGATCAGACAAGGGAGATATGCCGTTTTTGTCATCTGCCTGAGGCAATTTAGCCGTTTGCCTCAGGCGGCATTGAATGCGCTCCTGGTGGGTTTACGGGCTGTTTCGCGAGCTGACGCTACGCGTCGCCCCCTTTCAGGGCGAGTCACAAGCATAAAAAAAGCAGAACGCAAGCGTTCTGCTTTTTTCACCGCCAAAGCGGAATTACATGGCCGCGCGGAAAATCGCCATAATCTCTTCGTGCGTCGCCTGGATCGGGTTGGTGAAACCGCACGCGTCTTTCAGCGCATTGGTCGCCAGAACCGGGATATCCTCTTCTTTTACGTTCAGGTCACGCAGACCCGCCGGGATGTTCACCTGACGCGCCAGTTTACGAATCGCGTCGATACACGCATTCGCGCCCTGTTCATCGCTCATCGCGCTGACGTCGATACGCATAGCCTGCGCACAGTCACGCAGACGTGCGGCCGCGACTTTGCTGTTGAACACCTGCACGTGCGGCAGCAGGACCGCGTTGCACACACCGTGCGGCAGATCGTAGAAACCGCCCAACTGGTGCGCCATCGCGTGAACATAACCCAGTGAGGCGTTGTTGAACGCCATACCCGCCAGGAACTGGGCGTAGGCCATCGCTTCACGCGCTTCGCTGTTGCTGCCGTTTTCAACCGCGGTCGGCAGGTTATCGATAATCATGGTGATCGCTTTTAACGCACAGGCGTCGGTAATCGGCGTGGCCGCGATAGACACATAGGCTTCGATCGCGTGGGTCAGCGCATCCATACCGGTCGCAGCGGTCAGCCCCTTCGGCATGCCTTCCATCAGGGAAGAGTCGTTGACGGACAGTACCGGGGTCACGTGCTTGTCGACGATCGCCATTTTAATATGACGCGTGACGTCGGTGATGATGCAGAAACGGGTCATTTCAGACGCTGTGCCCGCCGTAGTGTTGATAGCGATCATCGGCAGCTGCGGTTTAGCAGAACGGTCAACGCCTTCATAGTCACGAATATCGCCGCCGTTGGACGCAACCAGCGCGATCCCCTTCGCGCAGTCGTGCGGGGAGCCGCCGCCCAGAGAAATGACGCAGTCGCAGTCATTAGCGCGCAGCATTTCCAGGCCTTCTTCCACGTTAACGGTCGTCGGGTTCGGATGCGTACCGTCGAATACCACGCTCAGAATGTCATATTCCTGCAGGCGTTTCTGGATATCCGCCGCCACGCCCAGCTTGTTCAGAACTGCATCAGTGACAATCAGAGCACGGCGATAGCCGTAGTCTTTCATGGTATTCATCGCGTCTTTTAAGGCGCCGTTACCGATGACGTTCACTGAAGGGATGAAGAAAGTTGATGCAGTCATGATAGTTCCTTTATTTAATAAGCAGGCTCCCGAGGCTATAGCATTACCCACCCTTAAAACACGATCTGGCTAGCACTTTTCTCTGCATGAAAAATAAAAATCGCGTCATTTTGTTGTCAACGTCGCGATTTATAGTGATAAATATATTCAAATGTTGAATTTAATAAGTTTTCTCAATCATTTGTTAATTTTTGTTGTCAGGAAACAGCAACGCATCGCGCAATAAGTGGTCATTGCCGCGACGACGCGTGAAGCCTATGCGATTGAAATACTCCAGAATTTGAATCGCCAGCTTGCGGCCAACGTTCAATTTGTCGCGGAAATCCGCCGCACAGGTGGAGCCTTTTTCCAGATCGAGTTCGCGAATCATGCTGGCGAACGCCACGATGCGGTCGTTACGATAATAGCGGTCCTTCACAATGGCGGTAATCATCCCCTGCTGTGCCGCCAGTCGTAAAACGCCGCGCATCATATTCTCATCCGTCCCGGTTTGCGTCGCCAGATCGCGCACCCACCATGGTTCATCGCCAAACAGCGGCGCGACCTTTTGCCAGATGGCCTGCTGTTCGTCGGTGAACCCGGCCTTATGGTCCGGCAGGTGCAGCCAGCCGTGATGACTGGCAATAACGCCGCTTTCGCGCATTTGCTCAATTAAAGTGAGTACCAGCGCTTCATCTTCCATGGGCAGTGCAATACGACGCAGGCGTTCACGCCCCGGTCCGGGCTCATCTTTATGCTGCTCGTGATAAAGCGCCAGCGCGTCGAGCAGTTTACGCTGCCAGCGTGCCGCCAGCGGCGCATCCAGCAGGCAGTCGCCAGCGAGGATAAAGCCCGGTTGGGCAATCAGCTGCTCCAGCCCCTGCGTGCTCAGCTGACGCGCCCAACCAAAGTCTCGTAGCTTCACCGCGTCGCGAGAGAGATGTACCGCCAGCGCCTGAGCGTCAGTTTTCGCCAGCGCCAGCGCGGCAATCCACGCCAGATACTCCGGCTTACGCTTACCGCGACGCGGCGAGTTCAGCGTCACCACGCGCGCGCCGGCCAGAGTGATTTTCGCCGAGATATCGCGCAGCACCAGCCGATCGTTATCCGCCAGCCACAGCGGCGTATCGAGCACCAGTTCCGCAAGATTATTTTCCAGCAACGATACGCGGCCAGTGATATGGCTGGCAGCATGGTGTATATGCAACGGCTGCCACTGGGTGAGCGGAATATGGCTATGCAGCTCAACAATAACTCGTTCAACGGCCTCCGGCGGCGCTTCCGTCAGCAGCCAGTCGCCGCGGCTGATATCGCCCTTTTCCGCTGCGCCAACGATATTTAACGCAATACGCTGCCCGCCGTGCGCATGCTCAACCGGCTGATTCTGCGCATGCAGCCCGCGCACGCGCATCGGTGTGCCTATCCCCGTCAACCACAGGGTGTCCCCAACCCGCACGTCGCCCGAGAGCGCCGTCCCGGTCACCACCAGGCCCGCGCCCTTCACGGTAAAGGCGCGGTCGATAGCCAGACGAAAACGCTGATGTTGCGGGTGCTCGCGGGCAGCCAGCTGGCGCAGATGGTCGCGCAGCGCTTCAATACCGATATCCGCCGTCGCCGCCGTTTCAAATAAGGTAGCCTGCTCAAAACCATACTCACGCAGAACGTTAAGGATTTCGCGACGAACGTCGTCGATTCGTGCCGCATCGACGCGATCGACTTTGGTTAATGCCACCGTCAGCGTCGGGTTACCCGTTAACTGGAGAATCGCCAGATGCTCGCGGGTCTGCGCCATCACGCCGTCATCGCACGCCACCACCAGCAGCGCATGGTCGATGCCGCCCACGCCCGCCAGCATATTGGAGAGGAATTTTTCATGCCCCGGTACGTCGATAAAGCCCAGCACGCGACCGTCCGGCTGCGGCCAGTAGGCGTAGCCCAGATCGATAGTCATACCGCGGGATTTTTCTTCCGGCAGGCGGTCGGCATTGATGCCGGTAATCGCCTGTAGCAGCGTGGTTTTGCCGTGGTCGACGTGACCGGCGGTGGCAATAATCATTTCAGCAACATCTCCAGGAAACGGGATTCATCTTCAAGGCAGCGTAGATCCAGCCACAAACGCCCATCATAAATTCGGCCAATGACCGGAACGGGCAGGCTGCGCCAGCGGTTAGCCAGCGCATCAAGGCGGCTGCCGCGACCATCGAGTGGTGTAAATGCAATAGCCGCGCTGGGCAGGCTTTCCGAAGGTAGCGATCCGCTGCCGATTTGCGACGCGCATGGCATGACCTGAACGGCAAACTCGTCGTCGTAGCGCGCGGCCAGCGGTTCGCGAAGACGCAGTGCCTGCTGGTTAATCGCCTGCGCGCTGCGGCTCAGCAGGCGCAGCGTGGGCAGCTCTGCCGCCAGTTTTTCCGGGTGCAGATACAGCCGCAGCGTTGCTTCCAACGCCGCCAGCGTCATTTTATCGGCGCGCAGCGCACGCTTCAGCGGATGCTGCTGCAACTGGGCGATTAGCGCTTTCGTACCGACAATGATCCCGGCCTGCGGGCCGCCCAGCAGCTTATCGCCGGAGAAGCTCACCAGGCTAACGCCCGCGGCGATCATCTCCTGCGGCATCGGCTCTTTCGGCAGGCCGTAGCGGCTGAGATCCACCAACGAACCGCTGCCGAGATCCGCCACCACCGGTACACCCAGCTCGCGGCCAATTTCCGCCAGCTCGGCCTCCTCCACCGACTTCGTAAAGCCTTCAATACTGTAGTTACTGGTGTGCACCTTCATCAGCAGCGCGGTGTTATCGTTCACCGCCTGACGATAGTCTTTGGCATGCGTACGGTTGGTGGTGCCGACTTCATGCAGCACGCAGCCCGCCTGTCGCATCACGTCGGGAATGCGGAAGGCGCCGCCAATCTCCACCAGCTCGCCCCGCGATACCACCACTTCTTTGCCCGCCGCCGTCGCCGCCAGCATCAGCAGCACCGCCGCGGCATTGTTATTCACGATACAGGCATCTTCCGCGCCGGTTAAGCGACACAGCAGGTCGGCCAGCGCCCGGTCACGATGACCTCGCCCGGCACCATCCAGATCGTATTCCAGCGTCACCGGGTCGCGCATCGCCTGGCTCACCGCGTCAATCGCCGACTGCGCCTGCTGCGCGCGTCCGAGGTTGGTATGCAACACGGTACCCGTCAGGTTAATCACCGGGCGCAGCGCGCTCTGCGCATCGTGACGCAAACGTCGCGCCGTCTCCTGTGCCCAGTCTTCGCTCCAGGCAGGTAGCGCCTGCCGATCACGAATATTCAGCCGCGCCTCATCCTGCATTTGGCGGAGCTGTTCCACCACCTGCGAGTGGCCATGGGCATCAAGTAAACGGGCGAATGCAGGATCGCGAAGCAGGCGGTCGGTTGCGGGTAGCTGGCTATAGAGCGAACGGGTATCGGTAGTCATGAATAGGCCTGACGGTTAAATGTTACCCCTCCCGACGGGAGAGGGAGTTCATAGGAAGGGATTGTACAATGGACTGCGCCGCTGCGTTATAGCGTTCAATCAAGCCTTTGGCGGTTCGGTACGGGCAAAACTTTCGCGCAGGAACAACGTTTCGGCCAGTTTCACCAGCTGCGGACGGTCGACACACCAGCCCGGCGCAATGCGGCGGAAGTTGAGGTAGCCGATAGCACAGGCGATGGCGATAGTCGCCAGGTTGAGTTCATCCGTCTTCAGCGTACCGTCGTTGAGGTAGCCTTCCAGCACGTCGAGGCTACGGCTGATTTTTTCACGCTGACGCAGTACTTCCTCTTCCGACTGCTGCGCCGCCGGACGCGCCTGTTCACGCACCGAAGCCAGCCCGGCGTCCATAATGCCGTCGGCCAGCGCTTCCAGCTGACGGATTCTCAACGCCTGCTGCGGGTCGGACGGCACCATCTGCGGCGCAACGCCCAGCAGCTCAATGTACTGCGCGATAATCGGCGAGTCGTACCAGCATTCGCCGTCATCGGTGACCAGCGCCGGTACTTTCCCCAGCGGCGTGTACTGCGCTACGCCGGTGTCGGCGCTATAAGGCTGCTCGTTGATAAAGTCGAAGGCGATCCCCTTTTCCAGTAACAGGACCGATATCTTGCGGACAAATGGGCTCGTGTAGCTGCCGACCAGTTTCATTCTCATCTCCTTTACGCCAACAAAACTATCAGTATGGCTCAGGCAGCGGCATTCGCCTTCTGGATTTTGTCATCCTAGTGATCCAGATAGAGATAATGCATCCAGCTGGTCATCCGCAGCAGCACTTTACGCATCACCGACACGTGAGCGAAATGGTCGGAATAGACCGCCACCTGGGCATAAATACCGTCGGGCAAGGAATCCACATCAGCGTTCGGGTCCAGGTCAATCAGCGCCATCACGCCGTCGGTTCCCGGTACTACACTCAGCGACTGTAGCGCGCCCTGCGCCTGATATGAGCCGCCGGGCACCACGGGTAAAATGCTCGCCAGCTTGCCGTGGAACACCTGCCCCGGCAGCGCGTTAAACACCACTTCCGCATCATCACCCGCCTCCAGGCGCAGCAGCGAGTTCTGACGGAATTGAGCAACAATCTGCCGTTTCTGTTCAGGGATAAACACCATGACCGGACGCAGCGGCAGCGCGGCAGCATAGGTGCCAGGACGAATGAGCACCTGAGTGGCGTATCCGTCGCTTGGCGCGCGGACGATGGTCTGGTCGAGGTTATATTTGGCCTCCGACAGCTGTGCGCGCAGGCTGACAATCTGCGACTGTTCGCCGTTGACCATGCTGTCTAACTGGCTCTGAATCTGCGACTGCTCGGCAATCGACCCTTTAACCATCGCATCCTGCGCCAGATAGTTCTGCCGGGCATTATCGATATCGCTTTCCGAGAAGGGGTTTACCCGCGCCTGACTGCCTTTCAGATAGCGTTGGTAATCCTTATACAACCGATCCCGCTCGGCGGAAACGCGGGTGGTATTGGCCTGCGCTTCGGACAGTTGAGCTTTCAGCGTCTGGACGCTATGTGTGGCTGTCACCAGATCGGCCTGTAGTCGGTCGACTCGCGCCTGATAACGCGTCGGGTCAATCTTAAACAGCACCTCACCCTTTTTAATCAGTTGGTTATTTTTATCCGTAACTTCACTGACCACGCCGGTGACCTGCGGCGTAATCGGAATTGAGATCACCGCCTTTTGCGCGGTATAGGTATACGGGTGGTTATAGTTCATTAATAAAATAAGCCCGCTAACCAAAAATATACCGCCCAGCGCGGCGGTGGCTAACGTCCATTGGTTAACGGGAATACGGAAGATTTTAAATACCGCCCACGCAAGCGCCACGTAAGTTAATACAATCAACAGATCCATGATTATTGCTCCGGCGTTGTCGCGTCGACTGAGGGGGATATTTCCGCCAGTTTTTGCTCCAGCTCAGCGACCCGGCGAGAAAGCTGTACGAGCGTGTCATCCGCTGCTGGCGCGGGTTCTGAAGATTTTATATGTGACTGCATGCCCCAGCCGCGTTCGGGCTGGTAGAGGGTGGCCCAGATCCATAAAAACGGCCAGATAACATGCAGCGTAAACAGACTGACCCAGCCGGCAGTATGAATAGCATCGGCGTGGGGATGATGACGTTTTTTCGCAATGGTATAGGGAATATCATGAATCATGATGATCCCGTAAAACAGGACCAGGAAAACAAAGATCAGCACGCCCAACGCAAAATAGTTTAGAAACATATCTGCCCCAGATTCACGCTTAGTTGGTTTTTTTTAATTGCAGGCAGCCGAGACGCTTATGGCTGATAATATGAAAATAATGCGCAATGGCCGTTTTCGCCATCCTGCGGCGGGGAATTTTTACCAGGAGAGACAGGCAACAAAAAGCGCTGGTTGTACACAATGTATCACCAGCAGGGGAAGTCGTTAAATTGGCGTCAATACGCCGATTTTTATGTTACTTTTTCGGCGTATCCACCGGGCGATAAAGGTTACGATAATGGGCTAATCGCACCCGGAACATCTCGGCTTTATCCTCGGGAATATCGGCAGGAACCCGGTCTGAATACGGTCGCTTTTGCAGATACTCCATAAACGCCTGGCTGGAGGCCATAAAATCTACCGCCTTATCAATGATTTGCGGTACGTTCTCTCCCATTTTGCTCATCGTCGCTCTCCCTCGTTAAGACCTTTCTCTAAGCATGGATAATCCTGGCGCGAAGGGTTGAGGAAAATGTGCGGTTCTTCGCCACTCTTTTTCAAAAAAGCGATCAACTTAACTATTTTATGAAATAACAATACTATTCATAACGTTACATTAATTAGCTACTTATAATCGTCCGAAGAAACTCCCTTATTTTGTATAATTAACTACCAGAAATGAGCGACAACGCGCATACTAAGCGCTATTACGTCTATTTTGTTATCAGATATCAGCAAGATGAAAGAAATCGAGAAAAATGAAATCAAACGTCTGAGCGATCTGCTCGACGCCATCCGCCACCAGCAGGCAGGTCTGTCTCTGGTCGAGAGCGCAGAAAAATATGCCGAGCTGGAAGAAGAAAAAACCAAGCTCGAAACCGAAATCGCTCGCCTGCGTGAAGTGCATACGCAGAAGCTGAGCAAAGAGGCGCAGAAGCTGGCCAAAATGGGCTTCAGCCGTCCAATCACCAAAAAAGAACAGGCCGACATGGGTAAGCTGAAGAAAAGCGTCCGCGGCCTGGTGGTGGTTCACCCAATGACGGCGCTTGGCCGTGAAATGGGCCTGCAGGTGATGACCGGATTCGCAAAGAGCGAGTTCTGATTCCCCGCCTTGAACCTTCTCCCGCCCGGGAGAAGGTTTTGCTTATCTTCTCCCTCCCCCTCAAATTGGCCCAACCAATTTCACAACCAAAGCTCTGGTAATTCACAATTCCATCATTTTACGTCACAAACACATTGCCACACAGCAACATTTGATTAACCATTCATTGTCATTATCCCTACACCACCCTATTGGCAGGGCCAATTTTACACAAACTGTGACGCAGAGATGAGCACAGACTCACCGCCGACCGGTACGTGTGGCCCCCTGGAGACCTGCATGAGCCTCTGGCAACAAAACTACGATCCGGCCGGGAGTATCTGGCTTTCAAGCCTGATTGCCTCACTCCCTATCCTGTTCTTCTTCTTCGCGCTGATTAAGCTCAAGTTGAAGGGCTACGTCGCGGCAAGTTGGACGGTATTCATCGCCCTTGCCGTCGCGTTGCTGTTCTACAAAATGCCGGTCGACCGCGCGCTGGCGTCGGTGGTGTACGGCTTCTTCTACGGTCTGTGGCCTATAGCCTGGATTATTATCGCCGCCGTTTTTGTCTACAAAATTTCGGTGAGGACCGGGCAATTCGACATTATTCGCTCGTCGATTCTTTCCATTACCCCGGACCAACGTTTACAGATGCTGATTGTCGGCTTCTCCTTCGGCGCCTTTCTCGAAGGGGCCGCTGGCTTTGGCGCACCGGTAGCGATTACCGCCGCGCTGCTGGTGGGTCTGGGCTTTAACCCTCTCTACGCCGCGGGTCTGTGCCTGATCGTCAATACCGCCCCCGTGGCGTTTGGCGCAATGGGGATTCCGATTCTGGTGGCCGGGCAGGTGACCGGGCTGGATAGCTTTGAAATCGGCCAGATGGTTGGCCGTCAGCTGCCGTTCCTGACCATTATCGTGCTGTTCTGGATCATGGCGATTATGGACGGCTGGCGCGGTATCAAGGAGACCTGGCCCGCAGTCATGGTGGCTGGCGGTTCGTTTGCTATCGCCCAGTACCTGAGCTCTAACTTCCTGGGCCCTGAGCTACCGGACATCATCTCCTCACTGGTGTCGCTGGTGTGTCTGACGCTGTTCCTCAAGCGCTGGCAGCCGGTACGTATTTTCCGCTTTGCCGATATGGGCGCGTCCCAGGTTGATATGAACCTGGCGCGTACCGGCTACACTGCCGGGCAGATCGTTCGCGCCTGGTCACCGTTCCTGTTCCTGACCGCCACCGTCACCCTGTGGAGTATTCCACCGTTTAAGGCGCTGTTCGCCCCGGGCGGCGCGCTGTACGATCTGGTGATTAACGTTTCGGTTCCGTATCTCGACAAGCTGGTTGCCCGTATGCCGCCGGTAGTGAGTCAGGCCACGGCCTACGCGGCGGTCTATAAGTTCGACTGGTTGTCGGCAACCGGCACCGCGATCCTCTTTGCCGCCCTGCTCTCTATCGTCTGGCTGCGCATGAAGCCAAAAGACGCCATCAGCACCTTCGGCGCCACGCTGAAAGAGCTGGCATTACCAATTTACTCCATCGGCATGGTGCTGGCGTTCGCCTTTATCTCGAACTACTCCGGCCTGTCATCAACGCTGGCACTGGCGCTGGCGCATACCGGCCACGCCTTTACTTTCTTCTCGCCGTTCCTCGGTTGGCTCGGCGTGTTCCTGACCGGTTCAGACACCTCCTCCAACGCGCTGTTCGCCGCGCTTCAGGCTACTGCAGCACAGCAGATTGGCGTGTCGGACGTGCTGCTGGTTGCGGCTAACACCACCGGTGGCGTGACCGGCAAGATGATTTCGCCGCAGTCCATCGCCATTGCCTGTGCGGCGGTTGGCCTGGTAGGCAAAGAGTCCGACCTGTTCCGCTTTACCGTGAAACACAGCCTGATCTTCACCTGCATGGTGGGCGTCATCACTACGCTGCAGGCTTACGTCTTAACCTGGATGATTCCGTGATAACACTGCCCAAACGTCTGTCAGACGATGTCGCCTGCCGCGTGCGGGCATTGATTGAAGAACAACAGCTGGAGGCGGGCATGCGTTTGCCCGCCGAAAGAAAGCTGGCAGCCCAGCTTGGCGTCTCGCGCAACTCGCTGCGCGAAGCGCTGGCGAAGCTGGTGAGCGAAGGATTGCTGCTCAGCCGTCGCGGCGGCGGCACCTTCGTGCGCTGGCAGCATGAAGGTTGGTCTGAGCAGAATATTGTGCAGCCGCTGAAAACGCTGCTGGCCGACGATCCGGACTACAGCTTTGATATCCTCGAAGCGCGCCACGCCATTGAAGCCAGCACCGCCTGGTATGCCGCGATGCGCGCGACCGATGCCGATAAAGAAAAAATCCGCCTTTGCTTTGAAGCCACCCAGAGCGACGACCCGGACCTCGCCTCTCAGGCCGACGTTCGCTTCCATCTCGCCATTGCCGAGGCATCCCACAACGTGGTGTTGCTGCAAACCATGCGCGGTTTTTTTGACCTGTTGCAATCGTCGGTGATCCAAAGCCGCGAACGTATGTATCTGGTGCCGCCGGTGTTTGCGAAGCTGACCGAGCAGCATCTGGCCATTCTCAATGCCATTACCGCCGGTGATGCCGAAGGCGCGCGTCAGGCGATGATGGCGCACCTCGGTTTCGTCCACACCACCATTAAACGTTTTGATGAAGACCTGGCTCGCCAGGCGCGGATCACCCGCCTGCCCGACGACCACACTGATATTTCCAGGGAGAAAAAAGCATGATTATTTCCGCTGCGAGTGACTATCGCGCCGCCGCCCAGCGCATTCTGCCACCGTTCCTGTTCCACTATATTGACGGTGGCGCGTATGCGGAACACACCCTGCGCCGCAATGTGGAAGATCTCTCCGACGTCGCGCTGCGCCAGCGTGTGCTGAAAAATATGTCCGACCTGAGCCTGGAAACCACGCTGTTTAAAGAGCAGCTTTCTATGCCGGTCGCGCTGGCGCCGGTTGGTCTATGCGGCATGTACGCCCGTCGCGGCGAAGTGCAGGCCGCCGCCGCCGCAGATGCCAAAGGCATCCCGTTTACCCTCTCCACCGTCTCGGTCTGCCCGATTGAAGAGGTCGCCCCGACCATCAAGCGCCCGATGTGGTTCCAGCTGTACGTGCTGCGCGATCGCGGCTTTATGCGCAACGCGCTGGAGCGCGCCAAAGCGGCAGGCTGTTCAACGCTGGTCTTTACCGTCGATATGCCAACCCCAGGCGCGCGCTACCGCGATGCCCACTCCGGCATGAGCGGCCCCAACGCCGCCCTGCGCCGCTACTGGCAGGCGGTGACTCATCCGCAATGGTCCTGGGACGTTGGCCTCAACGGGCGTCCGCACGACCTGGGCAATATCTCGACCTATCTCGGCAAACCCACCGGGCTGGAAGATTACATCGGCTGGCTGGCGAATAACTTCGATCCGTCCATCTCGTGGAAAGACCTGGAGTGGATCCGCGAATTCTGGGATGGCCCGATGGTGATCAAAGGGATCCTCGACCCGGAAGATGCCCGCGATGCGGTACGCTTCGGTGCTGACGGGATCGTCGTCTCCAACCACGGCGGCCGCCAGCTCGACGGCGTGCTATCCTCCGCCCGCGCGCTGCCGGCGATTGCCGACGCGGTGAAAGGTGATATCACGATCCTGGCCGATAGCGGTATCCGTAACGGCCTCGACGTGGTGCGAATGATTGCACTGGGGGCAGACAGCGTACTGTTAGGCCGCGCGTATCTGTATGCGCTCGCCACGCACGGCCAGGCGGGCGTGGCTAATCTGCTGAATCTGGTTGAGAAAGAGATGAAGGTGGCGATGACGCTGACCGGGGCGAAGTCGATTAAAGAGATTAGCCGTGATTCTCTGGTGCAAAGTGCGGAAGTGACGCAGGCGTTTCAGGTAGTTAAGCAGGGGAGCGCGGCGTAAGTCCGTGCAGTTTTTCCCCTCACCCGACCCCTCTCCCCGTACGAAACGCCGTACGCTGTTCGGGTGAGGGTTTCCGCAAATTCTGCTATCCTGCCCCCCGCAATCCAAGGGGGCAGCATGCTTAACATCGTTTTATTCGAACCTGAAATCCCGCCCAATACCGGGAACATCATCCGTCTGTGCGCCAACACCGGCTTCCGTCTGCATATCATCGAACCGATGGGCTTTGCCTGGGACGATAAACGCCTGCGCCGCGCCGGACTGGACTACCACGAGTTCACCGCCGTCACGCGCCATGCCAATTACGCCGCCTTTGTTGAGAGCGAAAACCCGCAGCGCCTGTTTGCCCTGACCACCAAAGGGACGCCCGCACATAGCGCGGTGAGCTATCAGGACGGTGACTATCTGATGTTTGGCCCGGAAACGCGCGGGCTGCCCGCGACCATTCTGGACGCCCTGCCGCCGGAGCAAAAAATTCGTATTCCAATGATGCCGGACAGCCGCAGCATGAACCTGTCGAACGCGGTGTCGGTGGTGGTGTATGAGGCGTGGCGCCAGCTGGGGTACCCGGGCGCCGTATTGCGTAGCTGATATTTGCCGGATGGCGGCTACGCCTTATCCGGCCTACGGTTTGGTAGGCCCGGTAAGCGCAGCGCCACCGGGCAAGGCCCTAAATCCCGTCGCCGTATTCAAAGCCGTGGTTAATACCGTTGAAGTGCTGGTCCATATCCATCGCCGGTTTATCCGACTCCGGCTTGCCGACGATACGCGCCGGGACACCTGCGGCAGTAGTGTGCGGCGGAACCGGCTGCAGGACCACTGAGCCCGCGCCGATCTTCGCGCCGCGCCCCACTTCAATATTGCCGAGGATCTTCGCTCCAGCGCCAATCATCACGCCTTCGCGAATTTTCGGGTGACGGTCACCGCTGGTTTTCCCGGTACCGCCGAGCGTGACGGACTGCAGGATAGAGACGTCGTTTTCAATCACCGCCGTTTCCCCCACCACGATTCCGGTCGCGTGGTCGAGCATGATGCCGCGGCCAATTTTGGCCGCCGGGTGAATATCCACCTGGAAAGATACGGATACCTGATTTTGCAGGAAAATCGCCAATGCGCGACGCCCCTGCCCCCACAGCCAGTGGCCAATACGATAAGCCTGTAGAGCGTGGAAGCCCTTCAGGTACAGCAGCGGGGTTGAATATTTGTCGACCGCCGGGTCACGCGTACGCACGGCCTGAATATCGCAGGCGGCGGAGGCGATCATTTCCGGGTCGGCGGCGTAGGCCTCTTCCACCACTTCGCGAATCGCGATAGCAGGCATAATCGGAGAAGCCAGCTTGTTGGCAAGCATGTAGCTTAAAGCACTGCCGAGGTTTTCGTGTTTGAGTAAGGTCGCATGATAAAAACTGGCGAGCATAGGCTCACAGTCCGCCAGAGCCCTGGCTTCCGCTTTAATATTGTTCCAGACAATTTCCAGTTCTTCACACGACATTGCTTACTCCAGACATATTGGAACGATCGGCAAGTCTGCGCTTGCCGGATCGTCGGGATGACAAAGGTTTCCTGCGATTAATTGCCGCTATGCTCATCCTTGCGTGCACGACCTAATAAGGTCAATGCTGCCTCGCGCGCGTTTTTTCCGCAATATAATACCTGATAAATTTCCTCGGTTATTGGCATTTCGACACCTACACGGTGCGCCAACTCGCGGACTTCTTTGGTATTACGGTAACCTTCGACCACCTGGCCAATACTGTCCTGCGCTTCCTGAACCTGCGCCCCTTTGCCCAGCGCCATGCCGAAACGACGGTTGCGCGACTGGTTGTCGGTACAGGTCAGCACTAAATCACCGAGCCCCGCCATGCCCATAAAGGTCACCGGATCAGCGCCCAGCGCCACGCCCAGGCGCGACATTTCGGTCAGGCCACGGGTGATCAGCGCCGTACGCGCGTTGGCACCAAAGCCAATGCCGTCGGAGATGCCCGCGCCAATCGCAATCACGTTTTTCACCGCACCGCCCAGCTGGACGCCGATGAAATCCGGGTTGCTGTAGACGCGGAAGCTTTTGCCGCAGTGCAACAGCTGCTGCAAATCGTCGGCAAAGACCGGGTCCGTCGCCGCCAGCGAAATCGCCGTCGGCAAACCAGCCGCCAGCTCTTTGGCAAACGTTGGGCCAGAAATCACCGCCAGCGGGATCTCATCACCCAGCGCTTCGCGCGCCACATCCTGCAGCAGGCGGCCGGTTTCAGCCTCCAGCCCTTTCGTCGCCCATAAAAGGCGCGCATCGGGACGCAGCAGCGGTTTCATCTGTCGCAGTACGTCGCCGAACACGTGACTTGGCACCACCACCAGAATATCGCGGCTGGCGGCCAGCGCGGTCGCTAAGTCGCTTTCCAGGTGGAGCGAATCCGGGAACGGAACGTCGGGAAGGAATGCCGCGTTGCAGCGATCGTGCTGTAGCGTCGCGACATGTTTGGGATCGTGGCCCCAGAGTACGACCTGGTGGCCGTTTCTTGCCACGGTGATGGCAAGAGCGGTGCCGTAAGAGCCGGCACCGATCACAGTCATTGAAGCATTAAGTGCGTTCATCAGGCATCCTGATGTTGTTCTGCACCTTCGCCAGCCTGCTGCTGCAGATAGTTCATGAACAGCGCATCAAAGTTAACCGGCGCAAGGTTCAGCTGTGGGAAAGTCCCACGGGAAACCAGGCTGGTGATGCATTCACGCGCATACGGGAACAGGATGTTCGGGCAGTATGCACCCAGGCAATGAGCCATCTGAGTCCCTTCGATACCTTCGATGGAGAAGATACCCGCCTGCTGAGTTTCACACAGGAATGCGGTCTCTTCGCCCAGCGTCGCCGTTACGGTGACGCGCAGCACCACTTCATACACACCTTCAGCCAGCTGGTTGGAAGCGGTATCAAGATCAAGTTTAACCTCTGGCTGCCAATCTTTCTGGAAAACATGCGGTGCATTCGGCGCTTCAAAGGAAACGTCTTTGGTATAGATGCGCTGAATCTGGAAAGCCATTTCTGCGTTGTTTTGTTCTGACATGTGTAAAAAACCCTTTCGTGTTGTCCTTAAAAAAAGCGGTACGCTTCACGCCTGCCTCTGCAGGCGTGAACGCGAAGCATTAGCGCAGCAGGGGATCAAGTCCACCACGCGCATCAAGCGCATACAAGTCGTCGCAGCCGCCAATGTGCTGTGCATCAATAAAAATCTGCGGAACCGTCGTGCGGCCGCTGCGCTGAATCATCTCTTCGCGCTTCTCAGCGTTACCGTCGATAGGCAGTTCCTCAAAGGCGACGCCTTTTTCAGACAGCAGCGCTTTTGCACGATGGCAATAAGGGCATGTTGCTTTGGTATAGATTTCAATCTTCGCCATGACAGCTCTCCTGACTTCACCCGATGAACGAGCAGGGAATTATTTGCCGCGAACCAGAGGCAGGTTTTCACCGCTCCAGCCAGCAATACCTTCTTTCAGTACGAATACTTTTTCAAAACCGGCTTTCAGCAGCGCGGTGGCGGAATCCGTCGCCTGCATACCCGTGCCGTCGGTCACAATCACCGGTTTGTCTTTGTGTTTTTCCAGTTCGCCGACGTTGTTAGCTTTGATTTCGTTCGGCAGCAGGTTCAGCGAACCGGCAATGTGGCCTTTACGGAAATCATCGCGCTGGCGCAGGTCAACGACAATCGCGTCTTCTTTGTTGATCAGGCGCGTCGCTTCGCCGCGGTTGATGACCTTAACTTTAGACATCAGCCCTTTAAAAGTGGTGAACAGCACGGCCGCCAGCAGCGCGATCCACGCGATGCTCAGGACAGGGTGACGACCTACAAATTGCATAATTTCTTGCATGGGGGGTAACAGCTCCCGACGTGTAATGTTTAAAAACCAGGGAAGGAGTATACCTGCGGCGTGGCGCAAATACAGCCAGCGCGCGCGATGTAATGCGTTTTCTGCGGAGTGCTACGGAAAAAAGGAGGAAAATGTGCGTTTTTCCTCGTGCATCTCCCCGCTTTCTTTGATCTCTCATTGTTATTTTATCGATTCAGCTGTAGTAAAATTACGCAAATTTTCTGTCTTTAGAGCATGAGGTTGTCGCAATGTCGGTTTCTAAAAAACCTATGGTACTGGTGATTCTGGATGGCTACGGCTACCGTGAAGAGCATCAGGATAACGCTATCTACAGCGCTAAAACGCCGGTAATGGACGCGCTGTGGGCAAAACGTCCGCATACCCTGATCCACGCCTCTGGCCTGGAAGTGGGTCTCCCGGACGGTCAGATGGGTAACTCCGAAGTCGGTCACGTTAACCTGGGCGCGGGTCGTATCGTCTATCAGGATCTGACCCGTCTTGACGTAGAAATTAAAGATCGTCAGTTCTTCGCTAACCCGGTGCTGTGCGGTGCGGTAGACAAAGCGGTGGCTGCGGGTAAAGCGGTACACATCATGGGTCTGCTGTCCGCCGGTGGCGTTCACAGCCATGAAGATCACATCATGGCGATGGTAGAACTGGCCGCTGAACGTGGCGCAGAAAAAATCTACCTGCACGCGTTCCTCGACGGTCGCGACACCCCGCCGCGTAGCGCCAACGGTTCCCTGCAGAAATTTGAAGAGAAATTTGCCGCGCTGGGCAAAGGCCGCGTAGCCTCCATCATTGGCCGTTACTATGCAATGGACCGTGACAACCGTTGGGATCGCGTTGAACAAGCTTACAACCTGCTGGTTGAAGCCAAAGGCGAATTCCAGGCTGACACCGCGGTTGCCGCGCTGGAAGCTGCCTACGCTCGCGATGAAAACGACGAATTCGTGAAAGCCACCGTTATCCGTGCAGCCGGCCAGGCCGATGCGGCAATGGAAGACGGCGACGCGCTGGTCTTCATGAACTTCCGTGCTGACCGCGCGCGTGAAATCACCCGCGCATTCGTTAACGCTGACTTCGACGGCTTCAAGCGCCGCAAAGAAGTGAAGCTGGGCGATTTCATCATGCTGACCGAATATGCGGCAGACATCAAAGCACCGTGCGCCTACCCACCAGCGTCTCTGGAAAATACCTTTGGCGAGTGGATGGCGAAGCATGAGAAAACCCAGCTGCGCATCTCCGAAACCGAGAAATACGCGCACGTGACCTTCTTCTTCAACGGCGGCGTTGAAGAGCCGTTCAAAGGCGAAGATCGCATCCTGATCAACTCCCCGAAAGTCGCGACCTACGACCTGCAGCCGGAAATGAGCTCCGCCGAGCTGACCGAGAAGCTGGTTGCCGCCATCGAAAGCGGCAAGTACGACACCATCATCTGTAACTACCCGAACGGCGATATGGTTGGCCATACCGGCGTGATGGAAGCCGCAGTGAAGGCCGTTGAAGCGCTGGATCACTGTCTGGATGAAGTCACTCATGCGGTCGAGAAAGTGGGCGGCCAACTGCTGGTTACCGCGGACCACGGCAACGCCGAGCAGATGCGTGACCCGGCTACCGGCCAGGCGCACACGGCCCACACCAGCCTGCCGGTTCCGCTGATTTACGTTGGCGACAAAACCGTCAAAGCGGTGGAAGGCGGCAAGCTCTCCGACATCGCACCGACCATGCTGGCGCTGATGGGGATGGAAATCCCGCAACAGATGACTGGTAAGCCGCTGTTCATCGTGGAATAATCCTTCCCCATGAGGGGAAAGGCGATCCATTCCATTAAATGGGCCGAGGCAGCGCTTCGGTCCACGTTTTACGCCAGCGCGCTTAGCGCTGGCGTATTGCTGTGCGCCACGCCCGCCCACGCGGACGACCGCTCCCAGCTCCAGTCGATTCAGGCCGATATTGCCGCCAAAGAGCGCGCGGTTCGCCAACAGCAACAGCAACGCACCACCCTTCTCGCTCAGCTTAAAGCGCAGGAACAGGCTATCGCCGCCGCCGCGCGTCAGCTGCGTGAAACGCAAAACTCGCTGGCGCAGCTCAATGCGCAAATCGCCGAAATGAATGCCAACATTGCGAAGCTGGAAAAACAGCGCGCGATGCAGGAGCGCAACCTCGCCGCGCAGCTTGATGCCGCGTTCCGTCAGGGCGAACATACCGGTATTCAGCTGATTCTTAGCGGTGAAGAGAGCCAACGCGGCCAGCGCCTTCAGGCCTATTTTGGTTACCTGAACCAGGCGCGGCAGGAAACCATCGCCGAGCTCAAGCAAACCCGCGAAGACGTGGCGGCGCAAAAAACCGAGCTGGAAGAGAAGCAGAGCGAACAGCAAACGCTGCTGTACGAGCAGAAGGCCCAACAGGCCAAACTCGAAGCGGCGCGTAACGAGCGCCAGAAAACGATTTCCGGGCTGGAGTCCTCCATTCAGCAGGGCCAGCAACAGCTTGGCGAGCTACGGGCGAACGAATCCCGCCTGCGCAATAGCATTGCGCGTGCCGAAGCCGCGGCAAAAGCCCGCGCCGAGCGCGAAGCCAAAGAGGCCGAGGCGGTACGTAACCGTCAGCAAGAGGCCACCCGCAAAGGCACTACCTACAAACCTTCGGAAAGTGAACGTTCACTCATGGCGCGCACCGGCGGCCTGGGGGCTCCTCGCGGTCAGGCCTACTGGCCGGTTCGCGGGACTACGCTGCATCGCTATGGCGAACAGCTACAAGGTGAGCTACGTTGGAAGGGGATGGTCATCAGCGCATCGGAAGGCACCGAAGTCAAAGCCATTGCCGATGGTCGCGTCATCCTTGCCGACTGGCTACAGGGCTATGGCCTTGTCGTGGTAGTCGAGCACGGTAAAGGCGATATGAGCCTCTACGGGTATAACCAGAGTGCGCTGGTCAGCGTTGGCACACAGGTCCGCGCCGGGCAGCCGATCGCTCTGGTGGGCAACAGCGGGGGTCAGGGTCGACCGTCGCTTTATTTCGAAATTCGCCGCCAGGGTCAGGCGGTCAATCCACTGCCGTGGTTGGGAAGATAAGTTTTGCTTCAATTTCGTCGAGTCGTACTTCTCGGTGCGCTGGTATTCGCCGCGCCGGGCTATGCCGGTAAGCTCTCTATCGTTATCGATGACTTCGGTTATCGTCCACAGCAGGAAAATCAGGTGCTGGCGATGCCGTCCACCATTTCCGTTGCGGTTCTCCCTAACGCCCCTCATGCGCGTGAAATGGCCACCAAAGCCCATAACGCCGGGCACGAAGTGCTGATTCACCTGCCAATGGCGCCGCTCAGCAAGCAGCCGCTGGAAAAAGATACCCTACGCCCGGACATGAGCAGCGATGAGATCGAGCGGATTATTCGCGAAGCGGTCGATAAAGTGCCGTATGCCGTAGGCCTGAACAACCACATGGGCAGCGCGATGACCTCCAGCCTGTTTGGCATGCAGAAAGTGATGCAGACCCTCAGCCGCTACAATCTCTACTTCCTCGACAGCATGACCATCGGCAATAGCCAGGCCATGCGGGCCGCCAACGGTACCGGAGTGAAGGTCATTAAGCGCCGGGTGTTCCTTGATGATACCCAGAACGAAGCGGATATTCGTCGCCAGTTTAACCGCGCAGTCGACCTCGCGCGCCGCAACGGTTCGGCAATCGCTATTGGGCACCCACATCCGACGACCGTGCGCGTATTGCAGCAAATGGTCTACAACCTGCCGTCAGATATTACGCTGGTGCGCCCGAGCAGCCTGCTCAACGAGCCGCAGGTTGACACCTCAACCCCGAATCGTGGCATGCCGCCTTCCCTTCAACCGACGGAGCCGCGCAATCCGTTCCGCGGCGTGAAGCTCTGCAAGCCGAAGAAACCGCTGGAGCCGGTCTATGCCAGCCGATTCTTCAACGTGTTAAGCGAGAGCATCACCCACAGCACGCTGGTGCAGTATATGCAGCTGCAGTGGCAGGGGTGGCAGAACAGTTAGTCTTTCAGATCCAGCGTGAGATGGGCCAGACGTCGCGGCGTGAGTGATTTATCGCGCCACTTGTTAAAACGAATGGCCCACAGCATCACCTGATACGCCAGCTTCACGCTGCAAATGTTACTCACCATCCGTTTGAACATGCCGGAGACTTCCGCTTCGGCAATCATCCGCTCGCGAATCTTCTGGTCTGGCTCTTTACGAATGCAGTGGCAGACGCGCAACGCTTCGTAAATAACCTGCTGTTTAAACTCCGGATAAATCGGAATCCGCCCGGCATAGTCGTGGTTCATCTTGTCGAGCAGGCGGGTAATTTTGATGTAATGGCGCTGGTAGGCGAGGTTCTTGAGGCCGGTGCGCGGCAGGCGGCTAACGGATGCGCCATGCAGGAAATATTTATACAGCGGTACTTCAGTGTAACGCGCGCGTTTGGCGTTAAACATAAATTCGGTCGACCAGATAATATCCTGGTGGTGCAGGCCGGGAATAAAGCTCAGCCCCGCGTCGCGGATAGTCTGGTGGCGATAGACGCCCATCCATACTACGTGACGCCAGCGGCGGCTCGCCAGCCCTTTGCGCAGCCAGTCCGGCCCGGTCATCACCTCGGTAGAACGAATACGTTCTGGCGGAATAGAGGCCCAGGTCTTACCCGTCTCGGCGATACACCAGTCGGCGTTACACTGCGCGACGTCCAGGTTGTCCTTCAGCGCCATGGTCATCAGCGTTTCGTACATCTGCGGGTAGGCGATATCGTCACCGTCGACATAAGCGATGTACTCCCCTTTTGCCACTTCCATTCCGGTATTACGCGCCGCCGAGACGCCCGCATTACGCTGGTGTAACAGATGAACGTGCGGGAAGCGGTCCACGTAAGATTGCGCCAGATCGGCTGAATTATCCGTCGAACCATCGTTCACAATGATGATCTCGATATTCTTCCAGGTTTGCGCAATCAGCGAATCCATACAGGCGATGAACGGCTCACCCGTGTTGTAAAGCGGCATGATGACGCTCAGGAGACCGGGGGTGTAGGTCATATAAAATCCTGCCAAACAGTGTAATTAACGGCAATTTTTAACATAGATAGCCGTACAAGGTCAGCGAAAGTTGTTGCTGCCTGTTATCCGAGCGGGCAAAAAAATCCCCGGGTATTTAACGCTAATAAATACCCGGGGACAACTAAGACGAAGACGATTAATCCCAGCTCAGTACCACTTTACCGGATTGGCCGGAACGCATCGCGTCAAAGCCTTTCTGGAAATCATCGATGCCGAAGCGGTGGGTGATGATCGGCGACAGATCGAGGCCAGACTGGATAAGCGCCGCCATCTTGTACCAGGTTTCGAACATTTCACGACCGTAGATACCTTTAATAAACAGCCCTTTAAAGATAACCTTGGTCCAGTCGATGGACATATCGGACGGCGGAATACCCAGCATAGCAATGCGCCCGCCGTGGTTCATGGTGTCCAGCATGGAGCGGAACGCCGGCGGCGCGCCGGACATCTCCAGGCCCACATCAAAACCTTCAGTCATGCCCAGTTCTGCCATTACGTCGTTGAGGTTTTCTTTGGCGACGTTGACCGCGCGGGTCACGCCCATCTTGCGCGCTAGCTCCAGGCGGTATTCGTTCACGTCAGTAATCACCACGTTACGCGCGCCAACGTGCTTAGCAACCGCGGCCGCCATCACGCCAATCGGGCCCGCGCCGGAGACCAGCACATCTTCGCCCACCAGGTCGAAGGAGAGCGCCGTGTGCACCGCGTTGCCAAACGGGTCAAAGATAGAGGCCAGATCGTCAGAGATATTGTCCGGGATTTTGAAGGCGTTAAACGCCGGGATCACCAGATATTCCGCAAAACAGCCCGGGCGGTTTACGCCCACACCGATGGTATTGCGGCACAGGTGCGTACGACCGGCGCGGCAGTTACGGCAGTGGCCACAGGTGATGTGACCTTCACCGGAGACGCGGTCGCCGACCTTAAAACCGCGCACTTCCTGGCCGATACCGACCACTTCGCCCACGTATTCATGCCCCACAACCATCGGTACCGGGATCGTCTTCTGCGACCATTCATCCCAGTTGTAGATATGCACGTCGGTGCCGCAAATCGCGGTTTTGCGAATTTTAATCAGCAGATCGTTGTGGCCGAGTTCCGGTTCCGGAACGTCGGTCATCCAGATCCCTTCTTCCGCTTTCAGTTTAGATAACGCTTTCATCTGACACCCTCAGGCAATCACGCCCAGTTGTTTACCGATGCGGGTAAAGGCTTCCACCGCACGTTCAATTTGTGCCGTCGTATGCGCCGCTGACATCTGAGTGCGGATACGCGCCTGGCCTTTTGGTACCACCGGGAAGAAGAATCCGGTGACGTAAATCCCTTCTTTTTGCAGCTCACGCGCGAAATTCTGCGCCACCACGGCATCACCCAGCATCACCGGGATAATGGCGTGGTCCGCGCCCGCAAGCGTAAAGCCCGCGGCGGTCATTTTTTCGCGGAACAGACGGGCGTTAGCCCATAGCTGGTCGCGCAGCTCAGCGCCGGATTCAACCATCTCCAGCACTTTAATAGAGGCTGCAACGATAGCCGGCGCCAGGGAGTTAGAAAACAGATACGGACGTGAACGCTGGCGCAGCCACTCCACGACTTCCTTACGCGCCGCGGTATAGCCGCCGGACGCGCCGCCCAGCGCTTTGCCCAGCGTGCCGGTGATGATGTCGACACGGCCCATCACATCACAATATTCATGGGAACCACGGCCATTTTCGCCAACGAAGCCGACCGCGTGGGAATCATCAACCATCACCAGCGCATCGTATTTGTCCGCCAGGTCGCAGACGCCTTTCAGATTGGCAATCACACCGTCCATTGAGAACACGCCGTCGGTGGCAATCAGCACGTGACGTGCGCCGGCTGCACGCGCTTCCTTCAGGCGCTCTTCCAGCTCAACCATGTCGTTGTTGGCATAGCGGAAACGCTTCGCTTTACACAGGCGCACGCCGTCGATGATCGAGGCATGGTTCAGGGCGTCGGAGATAATGGCGTCTTCTGCGCCCAGCAGCGTTTCAAACAGGCCGCCGTTGGCATCAAAACAGGAGGAATACAGAATGGCGTCTTCCATACCGAGGAAGCTTGCCAGCTTCTGCTCCAGCGCTTTGTGGCTGTCCTGGGTACCGCAGATGAAACGCACCGACGCCATGCCGAAACCATGGCTGTCCATACCGGCTTTGGCGGCATTGATCAGCTCAGGGTGGTTGGCCAGGCCAAGGTAGTTGTTGGCGCAGAAGTTAATGACGTGGCTGCCGTCGCCCACGGTGATATCCGCTTGCTGGGCGGAGGTGATGATACGTTCTTCTTTAAACAACCCTTCCGCACGAGCGGTGTCGAGGTCCTGAGTTAACTGTTTGTAAAAATCACCACGCATTGCAACTCTCCAGATTCGGTAAAATTTGGCACATATTACCCAAAGCTATACGCTGATACGAGATGATGCATGTCTGAATGAATTATTTGCAGCATAAATCACGCGTCCCACATCCAGCCGAACGGTGAAAGGCTGAAGGCGGGCTAATGTGATGGTATGATTAGAAGCATTCGTGCCCGGGATACGCCCTGGCCCACCAATATCAAAGGTTACAGTTATGATTATCGTTACCGGCGGCGCTGGCTTCATTGGCAGCAACATCGTGAAAGCGCTGAATGACAAAGGCATTACCGATATTCTGGTCGTCGACAACCTGAAAGACGGCACCAAGTTCGTAAACCTGGTTGACCTGGACATCACCGACTACATGGATAAAGAAGATTTTCTGATCCAGATTATGGCCGGTGAAGAATTTGGCGACATTGAAGCCGTGTTCCACGAAGGCGCTTGCTCCTCCACTACCGAGTGGGACGGTAAGTATGTGATGGATAACAACTATCAGTACTCCAAAGAGCTGCTGCACTACTGCCTTGAGCGTGAGATTCCGTTCCTGTACGCCTCTTCCGCAGCGACCTACGGCGGCCGCACCAGCGACTTTATCGAGTCCCGCGAGTTTGAAAAACCTCTGAACGTATACGGTTACTCTAAATTCCTGTTCGACGAGTACGTACGCCGCATCATGCCGGAAGCGAACTCGCCGATTGTTGGCTTCCGCTACTTTAACGTCTACGGCCCTCGCGAAGGTCACAAAGGCAGCATGGCGAGCGTTGCCTTCCACCTGAACACCCAGTTGAACAACGGCGAAAGCCCGAAACTGTTTGAAGGCAGCGATGGCTTCAAGCGTGACTTCGTTTATGTCGGCGACGTGGCGGCGGTAAACCTGTGGTTCTGGGAAAATGGCAAATCCGGCATCTTTAACCTCGGCACCGGCCGCGCGGAATCCTTCCAGGCCGTGGCTGACGCCACCCTGGCGTTCCACAAAAAAGGCAGCATTGAATACATCCCGTTCCCGGACAAGCTGAAAGGCCGCTACCAGGCATTCACGCAGGCCGATCTGACCAATCTGCGCGCTGCCGGCTACGATAAGCCGTTCAAGACCGTCGCCGAAGGCGTAACGGAATACATGGCCTGGTTGAACCGCGACGCGTAAGAAGTCAGCATGAAAATACTGGTGATCGGCCCGTCATGGGTGGGCGACATGATGATGTCGCAAAGTCTCTATCGCACGCTCAAGGCGCGCTATCCCCAGGCGATAATCGACGTGATGGCACCTGCATGGTGCCGTCCGCTGTTATCGCGGATGCCGGAAGTCAATGAAGCGATTGCCATGCCGCTCGGGCATGGCGCGCTGGAAATTGGCGAACGGCGCAAACTCGGTCATAGCCTGCGCGAGCGGCGCTATGACCGCGCTTATGTCCTGCCTAATTCCTTTAAATCCGCGTTGGTGCCCTTCTTTGCGGGTATCCCACTGCGTACCGGGTGGCGCGGCGAGATGCGTTACGGTCTGCTGAATGATGCGCGAGTGCTGGATAAAGCGGCCTGGCCACTGATGGTCGAACGCTACGTGGCGCTGGCCTACGATAAAGGCGTGATGCGCTGTGCAAAAGACCTGCCGCAGCCGCTGCTGTGGCCGCAGTTGCAGGTGAACGAAGGCGAGAAATCGCTGGCCTGTAACGCGTTTTCACTCTCCAGCGACCGCCCGATGATCGGCTTTTGCCCAGGTGCGGAGTTTGGTCCGGCAAAACGCTGGCCACACTACCACTACGCCACACTCGCGAAACAACTGATCGACCAGGGTAACCAGATTGTTCTTTTCGGTTCTGCAAAGGACAACGAGGCAGGCAATGAAATTATCGCCGCCCTCAGCGACGAGCAAAAAGGCTGGTGCCGCAACCTGGCCGGGGAAACCCAGCTGGAGCAGGCGGTGGTGCTGATTGCCGCCTGTAAGGCGATCGTCACCAACGATTCCGGCCTGATGCACGTGGCTGCCGCGCTAAATCGCCCGCTGGTAGCACTCTACGGGCCAAGCAGCCCGGACTTCACGCCGCCGCTGTCAAACAAAGCACGCGTGATTCGATTGATTACCGGCTACCACAAGGTACGTAAAGGCGACTCCGCACAGGGCTACCATCAGAGTCTGATCGATATCACCCCGGCGCGCGTCCTGGAAGAGCTCAACGCGCTGCTGTCGAGCGAGGAAGCCTGACGCATGCGAGTGTTGATCGTCAAAACCTCTTCAATGGGCGACGTCCTGCACACGCTGCCGGCATTAACCGATGCGATGCGTGCCATCCCCGATATTCGCTTTGACTGGGTCGTGGAAGAGAGTTTCGCACAAATTCCTTCATGGCATGAAGCGGTAGACCGCGTGATTCCGGTGGCCATCCGCCGCTGGCGCAAAGCGTGGTTCTCCGCTCCTATCAAAGCTGAGCGTAAAGCCTTTCGCGATGCCGTTCAGGCGGTGAAATATGATGCGATCGTTGATGCCCAAGGGCTGGTAAAAAGTGCCGCGTTGGTCACCCGGCTGGCACATGGCGTCAAGCATGGCATGGACTGGAGTAGCGCCCGCGAACCGCTGGCCAGCCTGTTCTACAACCGTCGCCACCATATTCCTAAGCAGCAACACGCCGTAGAGCGCACCCGCGAGCTGTTTGCCAAAAGTCTCGGTTACACCAAGCCCGATACGCAGGGCGACTACGCCATTGCCCAACATTTTCTGAGCGAACATACGCCTGCTGCAGCCCCCTACTGTGTCTTCCTGCATGCCACCACGCGCGACGATAAGCACTGGCCAGAGAGCCACTGGCGCGAACTGATTGCTCAGTTAAAAGAGAGCGGGCTGCAGATCAAGCTCCCCTGGGGCGCCCCGCATGAAGAAGCCCGCGCGAAGCGTCTGGCTGAGGGATTTGATTACGTGAAAGTACTGCCGCGCCTGAGCCTGGAGAAAGTGGCACACGTGCTGGCAGGGGCAGAGTTCGTTGTTTCAGTGGATACCGGATTGAGCCACTTAACCGCGGCGCTGGATCGCCCAAATATCACGCTATATGGGCCGACAGATCCAGGGTTGATTGGTGGATATGGAAGGAACCAGGTGGCGTGCTGTTCAGAATCAAAAGATTTAGCAACACTTGATGCACTCGCTGTGGTTAGCGAGCTGCGGAAGATTAAATCCTTGTAGTTTTAACTAAGGTATCTTGATGACTTTATCCAACTCTTTGAAGCAAAGGGAATATTGCTGGCAATCCATTTGGAACCGTGGATTAGTGTCACTGTTTATTATCATGTTTTTCTTCGATAATATTACGCGTTATAAGCATATTGTGGGCGGACTCATGCTGATAACCGCACTCTATTATGTGGCAAAAAAAAGAAGTGCGCTGTTACATATTTTTAAAAATAACCTGACCTATTCACTGCTGGTTTTTGTTGTTGTTTGTCTTTATGCTGTGGCCATCTCCATTGACCCGTCTTATAGCTTCGGCAAGTTCGCCAACACGATTCTTGAAAAGCTGTTGTTAACGACTTTGGTTATCCCTATTTTATTACATAATGAAAAAAAAGAAGATATCAGTAAGACGCTGATTTACTCCCTGACCGCCGGTATTTTACCGTTAGCCATTGTCGATGGTTGGCAATACTACCGTGAGTATCAGCAGGGGATTATGCCGTTCACCAATTTTAGTCATAAATACAAGTCAGATATCTTAATCTTTATGACGCCCGCATTTCTGCTGCTGTGGGATAACAAAACACCCAAAGCGCGTATCGCATTTTTCGTTATCGCCTGCGTGATGGCCTTTATGATTGCCGGCACGCTGCAGCGCGGTACCTGGCTGTCGATCCTGGTCGCATCTGTGATTTGGTGTATCTGTAAACGGGAGTGGAAACTGCCGCTGTTTGCCGCCGTCGCGCTGGGAGCGGTACTCACATTAGGATTTATGAAAGACCACAGCGCACTGAAGCTGCTATTCCATAAAATGCAGCAGACTTCGAGCTCTGGCCGCTATGGCGGAGGTACTCAAGGATCCGCGGTCGATCTGATCATGGAAAACCCGATTAAGGGATACGGCTATGGCGAGAATATTTTCTACCGTGTCTACGATAGTCGGGTACAGGACTATCCTCAATGGGTATTCAAGAAATCTATTGGGCCGCACAACCTGACGCTGTCCATGTGGTACGCCGGAGGCCTGTTAGGGTTATTCGGGCTGTGGTATCTCTTGATTTCTTTTGTTGTGGATATTGTGAAGGGATATCGTCAAAGCGATGGTGTCATTAAAAATGCCTGGCTGCTGATTGGGCTTATTATGGTCGGAAACCTTTTTGTCCGTGGAGCCTTTGAAACCGTCAGCATAGAAAACCTGACAATGTTGCTCGGTATCGCGCTAGCATTAAAGGCTCGAAGCCAATCCAACTAAATAAAAAAGGCTGCATCATGCAGCCTTTTTATT